>CAXSIB010000110.1:2970-9136 GCA_964237095.1 uncultured Actinomycetales bacterium | reverse complement strand
CACGTCCCCGGTGAGCCGCTCGGTCACCGCGCGGCGGGCCGCGACCCGGCCGGTGAGCTCCGCACGGAGGTCGTCCAGACCCAGCCCGGTCCGGGCGGACGCGGCCATCAGCGGCACCGCCGCCAGGCCCTCCCGGTCGAGCAGCCCGCGCAGGTCGGCCAGGCACGCCTGCAGCTCGGCCGGTGCCAGCAGGTCGGCCTGGTTGAGGACGACCAGGAGCACCCCGGCGTGCCCGGCGTAGGGGGCGAGGTAGCGCTCGTGGACCGCGGCGTCGGCGTACTTCTGCGGGTCGAGCACCCACACGAGGACGTCGACGAGCTCGACCAGGCGGTCCACCTCGAGCCGGTTCTCCACCCGGGTGCTGTCGTGGTCGGGCAGGTCCAGCAGCACGAGGCCGTCCAGCGCCGGGTCGACGTCGGCCTGCACGTGGCGGCGGGGGACCCCGAGCCAGTCGAGCAGGCCCGTCGCGGCACCGGGATCGCTCGACCAGATCGCCGCGTGCGCGGTCCCGGTGGTGGGCCGGCGGACCCCCGGGGCGCTGATCTCGGCCCCGGCCAGGGCGTTGAACAGCGTGGACTTCCCGCTGCCGGTGGCGCCGGCGAGTGCGACGACCGTGGCGTCCCCGAGCGCCAGCCGGGCGCCCGCCTTCGCGAGCAGCGCCCGGACCGGGCCGGCCTCGACGCCCGGGGCGTCCCCGGCGGCGTCGAGGGCCTCGCGGAGCGCAGCGAGGCGGTCGGCCAGGGGCACCACCGCGGCCGAGCCGGTGCCGGCCGCCGGTACACGCCGCGGGAACGGCGTCCTCACCGGGCCGCCCGCAGACCCGCCATCGCCGCGCGAAGGCGATCCCCGGCGTCGGGATCCGGGACGGCGGCGGCGAGCAGGTCGTCGTAGCGGGCCCGCTCGTCGGCCAGCAGGCGCGCCGCCCGGGCGCCGAGGTCCTCCCGGGCCCGCAGCGCGAGGCTGCGGACGGCGGCGTCGCCGAACACCGCCTCGAGCAGGCGCTGGCCGACGGCGCTCGTCCCGCCGGCGATCGCGATCTCGCCGCCGCTGAGCCCGCCGGTCTGTGCGAACAGCGCCACCATCACCGCCAGCCCGGCGCCGTTCACGCCGAACGACAGCAGCCGCGCCGTGGTCCGCTTGCCGGCGCCCTGCTCGCGCACGAGGTCCAGGACGAGGCCCTGCCAGGCGCGGACCTCCTCGCCGGCGCGGTGGGCGAAGACGTCCGAGGCCCGGTCCAGTTCGCGCTCGCGGCCGGCGAGGAGCGCCGGGCCGCCCGCGGTCGCCCGCCACGCCTCGCTGGTCCGCTCGGCGGCGGCGTCGGCGGCGGCCTGCAGCAGGGTCTCGACGCTGGTCTCGAGGGCGCCCTGCAGCGCCCGGCCCGGCTGCGGCTTCCCGGTCAGGGCGGCGGCGACCCGGTCGCGCAGGATCCCCACCCGGGACTGCAGCGCCCGCATCCACTCCCCGGTGCCGACGAACTCCTGCCACCGGGCGAGGACCTCCCCGCGCAGCAGGCTGCCCTGGCGGACGTCGTCGTCGACCTCGCGGGCGGCCTGGGCGTAGGCGGCCTGCGCGACCGCGTGCAGCCCCCGGGCGGCGACGCTCTGCTGGTCCGCGGCCGCGGCGAGGATCCCCACCCGCCCGTCGAGGCTGTCCAGGGCGCCGCCGAGGGTCTGGCGGACGACGGCCGCCCGCGCCTCGCGGTCGGTGGCCAGCCCGTGCAGCCACGCCTGCATCGGCGCGACCTGGTCGGTGGGCAGCCGGCCGTCGACCAGCACCCGCTCCTCGATCACGAACAGCCGCGCGCCGCCCAGCCCGGCCCGGTCGAGCATCCCCCGGAGATCGGTCGACACCTCCCCGACGGCCTCGGGCGGCACCCGGTCCAGGACGACCGCGAGCGCGGTGGCCCGCTCCTGCGCGGTGCGGAGGAGGTCCCACGGGACGGCGTCGGCGTAGCGGGCGGCGGTGGTGGTGAAGACCCAGAGGTCGGCCGCGGCGAGCAGCTGGCCGGCGAGGTCGCGGTTGGCGACGACCACGGAGTCCACGTCCGGGGCGTCCAGCAGCGCCAGGCCGGGCGGCAGCTCCGCGAGCGGCCGCAGGCTCAGCCCCGCCTGGGGCACCGGCGTGGTCGGGGCCGTCCCCGATCCGGCGGCCGGGCCGGCCGCCTTGTCGAGGGTGACCGCGGCGCCGGTCGTGCGAGCGAGCCCGGGCAGCACCCGGTCGCCGGCGAACCACGCCAGGTCGCTCTGTGCGCACACCAGCACCGGCGCCCGGGTCGTCGGGCGCAGGACCCCGGGGACCGTCACGTCGGCGCCGACGAGGCTGTTGACGAGCGTGGACTTGCCCGCCCCGGTCGAGCCGCCGACCACCGCGAGCAGCGGCGCGTCGAGGGACTCCAGGCGGGGCAGGAGATAGTCGTCGACCTGCTCGACGAGCGCGGTCGCGGTGCGCGCGGCCACCGCCGCCTGCGGGGTCACCACGCCGAGGTGCAGCGCGAGCACCCGGTCCCGCAGCGCGACGAGCGCGCCGCTCAGACCCCCCGCAGCCCCCGGGTCCCCGTTGGGGGCGGGGACGGCGGTCACGCGCAGATCATCGCCCACCCCGGGGCCCGCGGCCCGTCCGCGGCCGTCGCGGTCAGGACGCCTGTCCGGCGATGCCCGACGCGGCCGTCCCACCGGTCCACGAGCGCGGTCGGGGACCGGGGCGCGGCCTCGTCGACCGGGTGGTGGTCACCAGACCGGGACGGCCACCGCGGCCGGGGACTTCGGTGACGGGCCGAACCGGTTCGGGCCCCGGGTCCCGTCCCGGATGGCCAGGGCGAGGAGCACGATCGTCCCGAGGAAGGGCAGCAGCAGGAACCACGCCCACCCGCCGCCGTGGCCCGTGTCGTGCAGGCGCCGGACGAGCACGGCCAGGCCGGGCAGGAGGAGGGCGAGTCCGACGAGCCCACCACCGAGGCGGACGAGCGCAGGCCCGGCGCCGGTGTTCCCGCCGGACCAGACCAGCTCCACGATCCCGGCCAGCAGGGCGAACCACCAGAACTCCGCGCGGCGGGCGCGGCCGGCGAACGTCGCGTAGGTGCTGAGACAGGTGCGGATGCTGGTACCGAACGACATGGGGTCTCCCGGGTCGGCTGGTCTGGTGGGCAGACCGCACGCAACCCGCTCACGACCCTCCTGACCAGTCCGTCCACAGTCCTGCGGGTGGGGGACCGCGGGTGGAGAGCCTGTGGACGACCGGCGGCGGCTACGGGGCGGCCGGTCGCGGCGGTCGGGTCACGGCCAGCAGGACCACGGCGGCGACGGAACCGACGATCCCGGCGAGGCCGGTGACGGTGGCGGGCGCGAGGTGGGACGCGGCGAGGCCGGCGAGGAGCAGGGCGACGCCCTGGCTGACGGCGATGCCCGCGCCGGCCACCCCGAACGCGCGGCCGCGGACCTCGGGGGGCACGTGGGCGACGAACACGGTCCGCGCGAGCAGGCTGACGGTCGTCCCGACCCCGGACGCGACGAGGAGACCGAGCACGACCGCGGCGGGCGGGTCGGCCAGGCAGACCGCCAGGGGCAGCACCGCCAGCTGCGCGAGGGCGGCGAGCCGGCGGCCCGGGTCGCCGCGGCTCCACCGCCCCGCCCACAGCCCGGACAGGACGTTGCCGGCGGGGTTCGCGGCGAGCAGCAGCGCCACCAGGACGTCCCCGCCGTGCAGGTGGCGGGCCCAGGGGGCGGCGAGCCCGTCCGGGACGATCGAGAACCCGGCGACCAGCCAGGTCAGCAGCACCGCCCGGCGCGCGTCGCGGCTGGCCCGGATCGTCGCGGTCCCGAGCCGGGCGTCGGTCACCGCCCGCCGGAGCCGGCGTCCCGGGCCGCGCCCGCCGACGTCCTCGGCGGTCGTCGGCGGGCCGGTGTGGGCGGGGGGCCGCGTGACGATCCCGTGGTGGACCAGGGCCGCCGAGGCCAGGAAGGTCGCGGCGTCGGCGAGCAGGGCGACGCCGGGACCGGACACCAGCAGCAGCAGGCCGCTGCCGGCGAACCCCACGACCTGCGCCGTCTGCTGGAAGGTCCGGTCGACGACCAGCGCCACGAGGTAGCGGTGGCCGGTGACGTCGGGCACGAGGGCGGCCCGGGCCGCGTTGAACGGCGCCGCGAGCACGTTGAGGGCGACCAGGAGGACGAGCAGGACCGCCAGGGGTGTCCCGGGGACGGCCATCCCCGCGACCAGGACCGCCTGGGCGAGGCTCGTGCCCACCATGAGCCGCCGCCGGGGGAGTCGGTCGGCGAGCCCCGCGAGCAGCGGCCCGCCCACCACGGCGGGCAGGAACGTGAGGGCGTAGGTCACCGCGGTCAGCAGCGCGGAGGACGTGCGGGCGTACACGATCACCGCGAGGGCGACCCGGGCGAGCTGGTCCCCGGTCGCCGAGAGCAGTCCTGCGACCGCGAGCGCTCGGAACTCCGGCAGTCGCAGGACACCCCGCGCCGAGTGACCGTCCTCGTCGGGCGGGCCGGGCTCGCCGGCCGTCAGGGGGGAGGGCGTGGTCCCGGTCAGCGGGCGACGGAGACCTGGTTGCGACCCGCCTGCTTGGCCCGGTAGAGCGCATGGTCGGCGGCGGTCAGCAGGTCGGTGAGGTCGTGGCCGTGGTCGCCGAGGACCGCGACCCCGATGGACACCGTGAGGTCGACCACGACGCCGTCCAGGACGACGTGCGCCTCGGCCACGGCCCGCCGCAGCCGCTCCGCGACGGCCGACGCCTCACCGTGGTCGGTGCCCGGCAGGACGACGGTGAACTCCTCGCCCCCGAAGCGGCCCAGCTGGTCGTAGGGCCGCAGCCCGCCCAGGAGCGCGCGGACCACGGCCAGCAGGGCGACGTCCCCGGCGAGGTGGCCGTGGGTGTCGTTGACGCCCTTGAAGTGGTCGATGTCCGCGATCAGGACCGCGAGGGGCTGGCGCTGGCGGTGGGCGCGGGTGATCTCCCGGTCGGTCTCCTCCTGCCAGGCCGTCGCGTTGAGCAGACCGGTCTTCGCGTCGAGGCGTGCCGCGGCCCGCAGCTGGGCATCGTGGAGCCCGCGTTGGACCACGAGGACCGGCAGGAGCATGGGGAGCGCGAGGAGCGGGGTGAGCAGCCAGCTCGCGGCGACCACGAGCCCGAGACCGATCTCGACGGCGTCGATGTACCGCTGCTCCCGGTCCAGGAACAGCTCGCGCCACGTCGTCCCCGGGGCGGCGAGCCGGACGCTGATCGAGATCAGCAGCAGGTTGACGGCGAACCCCAGCGCGGCGGCCGCCGCGGCGAGCAGCAGGACCTCGGAGTGCTGGACGCGGGTGCCACCGCTCAGGTCGAGCCCGGCCCGGCGCAGACCGTCGTGGAAGACCCAGGACGCGGCGCCGTCGGCCAGGCCGATGGCGGCGGTGCTGAACACGCGCCGGTAGACGGTGAGCCGGGTCGCCCGGAGCTGCCGGTACGCCATCAGGGGGACAGGGAGCAGGACCGCCCAGACCGGCGGGAGCAACAGCGCGACCGGGAGCGCCCACACGGTCAGCAGGTCCTTCGAGACCCCGGCGGGATGCCGCAGCCGGCGGACGGCCTCCACCGACACCAGCGCGCAGGCGAGGAGCGCCAGCCAGGTCAGCGCATCGCCCAGGTGCGGTGCGGTCCTGGTCAGACCGGTGACCGCGACGCCCGCCGCGACCGTGACGACCGCCAGCACCCAGGCGATCAGTCGGCCCGACATCGTCCACAGGGGCCAGGTGCCGAGGTGGACGCGGGCCGTACGGAGGACGCCTGCCATTGCTGACGTTCCCTCCGCTGGGGGATTCGACCCGGTCTCCGGGCGTCTCCGGCTCCGACCGCGGCGCTCACTGATTGTGATAATTAGTCGCAGAAAGTCATAGAGGAGTGCGACTCCGAACCCTACTCGGGATGTGACGGAAAGGAGCATCTCGATCACGTCGAGTAGATGGCCGGTTCGGTCGGCGGACCGCCGGCGGATCAACCCGGCCATGTCCCGATCACGTCCCGTCCCCGACCCGGAGGAGGTCCTCGTGCTGCACGCCGTGCGCCACGTCGAGTGGGGCTGAGGCCCCACCCACCCGCGGGACCAGCCGGTCCCGTCCCCATCACGACCCGGAGGAGGTCCTCGTGCTGCACGCCGTGCGCCACGTCGAGTGGGGCTGA
>CAXSIB010000110.1:0-2870 GCA_964237095.1 uncultured Actinomycetales bacterium | reverse complement strand
GGCCCCACCCACCCGCGGGACCGTCGCGGTCCCGCTCCGATCGACACCGACAGGAGGCCGTCGTGCGCCACGCCATGCGTCACATCGAGTGGGGATGATCCCCGCCGCACCGGCCACATCCGGTGCTCCCTGCGCCACCGTGCCGCTCCACCGACGGGTCGACCGCGACCCGTCGGTGGGCGGTCCGTGGCCGGGTCGTCATCGGTGGCCGACCCGCGGTGCCCCGCGGACGCCCTCGGTACGATCGCGCCGCCGGGAGGGCTCGCCTAGTGGCCGATGGCGGCGGTCTTGAAAACCGCTGTGGGGAGACTCACCGTGGGTTCGAATCCCACGCCCTCCGCCACTCCGGGCCCACCGCCGCCGGGCGGTGAGCCTGCCGTCCCGGGTCTCAGGCCCCGTCGGGACGGCGGTCCGGCATCGGCTCGGACAGCTCCGCCCGCCAGGCGGGTGCCTGGAAGGGGGTCCGCGAAGAACTGCGTCTCGTGCACCACGAGCTCGTCGACGAACTCCATGATCGAGGCGGAGCAGGTGGGTGTGCCGTCGTAGGTGATGACGCACTCGCTCACCCAGAGATCGACACTGCCCACGATCCGCACGACCGTGAAGTGGCGATCGCTCGGGTGCCCGCCCCGCTGTGCCGCGATCCTCGCGCGACCTCGGAAGCGTTCGCCCGACTGGGGGTGGTCGAGAACCGCATCGACGGCGTGGATGGCGTGCTCGAGGGCGGTGTCGTTGCGCTCCGAGGCCTGCCAGTGTTCTTCGATCGCGGCTCGAGCCGAGATCATCGGGTGTCCCTTCGGAGCCCCGCCGCGACTCGCACGGTCACGCGCCCGGCTGAGCGCGGATGGTCGCGATCGCGGTGGCGAGGCGGCGGACGCCCTCGTCGATGTCGGCCTCGGCCGTGCGGCTGAAGGACAGGCGCAGGTACCCCTGCTCCCGGCGGCGGGCGAAGAAGGGCGCGCCGGGTACGAACGCCACGTCCAGGTCGCGGGCGGCCGACGCCAGGGCGACCGTGTCGACGCCCGGGACGTGCACCCAGCTGAAGAAGCCGCCGGCCGGCTCGGTCCAGGTCACCCCGGCCGGCATCCAGGTCCGCAGCGCCCGGATCATCGCGTGCCCGCGGGCGCCGTAGAACGACCGCTCGCGAGCGACCTGGGCAGGAAAGTGCCCGCCCCGCAGGAACTCCTCGACCATCCGCTGACCGAGGGCACCGGCGCACTGGTCGGTGTTCTGCTTCGCCACGACCAGCTGCGCGACCACCTCCGGAGGGCCGGCGGCCCACCCGAGGCGGACCCCGGGGAAGAACGTCTTGGAGAACGTCCCGATCTGCACGACCGTGTCCGGCGCGAGCGACCACAGGCTCGGCGGCCGGGCGGTCGCGCTGTCGGCCGTTGCGCTGGCGGTGGGAGCGCCGTCGGGCCGGTCGCCGACGCCGTCGACCTCGAAGGCCAGCTCGCGGTAGGCGACGTCCTCCACGACCAGCACCCCGTACCGGCGGCAGAGCTCGACCAGCCGGGTGCGCCGGGCCACCGACAGGCTCAGCCCGGTCGGGTTCTGGAAGTCGGGGATCGTGTAGAGCAGCTTGGGCCGCAGGCCGTCCACCAGCAGGGCCTCGAAGGCGTCCACGTCGAGGCCGTCGTCGTCGAGGTCGACACCCAGCAGCGTGGCCTCGAAGCCGGCGAACCCGGCGACGGCCCCGAGGTAGCTCGGCTCCTCGACCACCACGGCGTCGCCGGGGTCGAGCATGCTCGACGCGACCAGCGTCACCGCGTCGATGCCGCCGCTGGTGATCATCAGGCCGCCCGCGCCGGGGCGGAGTCCCTCGATCGCCAGCAGGTGGTCGGCCACCGCGTCCAGGGTCGACGCGATGCCGGCACTGGCGGCGTACTGGAGTGCCACCCCGGGGTCGTCGGCCAGCAGGCGCCGGGTGATGTCGGCGAGCAGACCCGTCGGGAACAGCTCCGTGGCCGGGAAGCCGCCGGAGAAGTTGATGACGCCCTCGGCGTTGGCCATCGCGAGGATGTCCCCGAGCGCGCCGCCGCCCCGGGCCACGGTCCGCCGCGCCAGCCGCGGCCCCCAGTCGGTCGCCGCCGTCGCCGCCCCTGCCGCCGTTCCTGCTGCCATGACCCCGCCGCCTCAGGCCGCGAGCATGGTCTTGATCGACGTCCGGCCGGACATCGCCGCGTAGCCGTCCGCGACCCGCTCGAGGGGGAGCGTGAGGTCGAAGACCGGGCCGGGGTCGTAGGTGCCGGCCATGACCCGCCCGACGAGGTCGGGGAGGTAGCGCCGGACCGGGGCGATCCCCAGGCTGATCGAGAGGTGCTGACGGAACGGCGGGAACAGTCCGAGCTGCGGCGCCGTGTGGGGCACCCCGACCGCGCCGATCGTGCCGCCCACGCGGGCCATGCCGATCGCCATCTCCCACGACTCCGGCGTGCCCACCGCCTCCACGACGTGACGCACCCCGCGGCCGCCGGTCAGCTCGCGGACCCGGGCGATGCCCTCCTCGCCGCGCTCGGCGACCACGTCGGTCGCGCCGAACGAGCGCCCCACCGCGGCCCGGTCGGCATGCCGGCTCATCAGGATGACCCGCTCCGCGCCGAGGACCTCGCGCGCGCCCAGCACCGCACACAGCCCGACGGCGCCGTCGCCGACCACCGCGACCGTGGAGCCCGCGACCGCCCCGGCGAGCACCGCGCCGTGCAGTCCGGTGGCGGCCACGTCGGTCAGCGCGAGCAGCGCCCGCAGCTGGTCGTCCCCGAGACCGTCGAGGCCGCCCGGCACCGCGACCAGCGTCCCGTCGGCCTGCGGGACGCGGACGGCCTCGCCCTGCCCGCCGTCGGTCCCCGGCGCCCCGAAGGTGCCGCCGT
>CAXSIB010000109.1:0-9147 GCA_964237095.1 uncultured Actinomycetales bacterium | reverse complement strand
GGGCGGCGACCCGGACCGGCCCGCCGCGGGAGCGGTCGCGGGCCGCGGACCGGCGTCGCGCGCGGCGCACCCAGCGGCGGTGGACCCGGTCGGGCAGCGCGACGGTCATCGCGATCGCCAGCACGACCGCGACCCCGACGGCCTCGACCACCGAGCGCCGTCCCGTCAGCCCGATCGCGAGCACGCCGTAGGAGAGGACCGCCGCCCAGGTCCACATGACGAGCATGGCCCGGCGGTGGGAGTGGCCGAGCTCGAGCAGGCGGTGGTGCAGGTGCTTCTTGTCCGGGGAGAACGGCGAGCGCCCCCGCAGGACCCGGCGCAGCACGCTGACCAGCAGCTCGATGAACGGGACGGCGACGACCGCGAGGGGCAGCAACAGCGGCAGCAGGGTCGGCAGCAGGGTCTCCCCCGACCCCCGGCCGCCCCGCTGGACCACCGTGCTGAGCGCCGCCGGGTCGAGCTGGCCGGTCAGGCTGACGGCCGAGGTCGCGAGGGCGAAGCCCAGCAGGAGGGCGCCGGAGTCGCCCATGATGATCCGCGACGGGTACAGGTTGTGCGGCAGGAAGCCGAGGCAGGCCCCGGTCAGCGCCACCGCGATGAGCCCCGCGGTGCTGGCCCGCGGCAGGTCGTAGTGCTTGGCCAGGAGGTAGCACCAGAGGAAGAACGCACTCCCGCCGATCGCGACGACGCCGGCGGCGAGGCCGTCGAGGCCGTCGACGAAGTTGACCGCGTTGGCGGCCGCGACCACGAGCAGCGTGGTCGCGAGCGCCGCGATCGAGGGCGACAGCGAGAACGTGTGCCCGGGCAGGGCCAGCCAGTCCAGGCGCACCCCCTGCTGCACGACGATGCCCGCCGCCAGCGCCTGGCCGGCCAGCTTGGTCACCGCGTCGAGGCCGATCGCGTCGTCGATGGCCCCCACCGCGGTGATCACGAGTGAGCCCCACAGGACCGCCCGTGCGTCGTGGGACTCGGCGAACGCCTGGCCCGCGAGGAACGGCAGCCGGCTCGCCACCAGGAACGCGACGGCGATCCCGGCGAGCATCGCGAGCCCGCCGAGACGGGGCTTGGGCACCACGTGCACGTCGCGGTCCCGGATCGCCGGCACCGCCCCCACGGCGACCGCGACCCGCCCGGCGACTCCGCCGAGCAGGTAGGTCGTCGCCGCGGCGACGAGGAGGACGAGCAGGTAGGCGCGCACTGGGGTCCGAGGGTAGCCAGCGCCGGGTCAGGTGGCCGGGTGCAGCTCGAGCTCGGGCACGACGTGGCGCAGCCGGGCGAGGGACAGGGCACCCGCCCGGAGCAGGCGCGGGGCCTCGCCGCTCACGTCGACGATCGAGGACGGCCGCGACGACGCGCACGGCCCGTCGTCGAGGTAGAGGCCGACCGCGTCCCCCAGCTGGTGGCGGGCGTCGTCGACCGTGATCGCCGCGGGGCGCCCCGTCCGGTTCGCGCTCGACACCGCCAGCGGGCCGGTCGCCCGGAGCAGCTCGAGGGTCAGCGGGTGGTCGGGCATCCGGACGGCGACGGTCCCCCCGGCGTCGCCGAGGTCCCAGGTCAGGGACGGCTGCTCGTGGCAGACCAGGGTCAGCGGGCCGGGCCAGAACGCGTCGACGAGGTCCTGGGCGGCCGCCGACAGGTCCCGGGTCACCCCGTCGAGGGTGGCGAGGGCGCCGATCAGCACCGGCGGCGGGGAGTCGCGGTAGCGCCCCTTCGCGGCGAGCAGCGCACTGACCGCACCGTGGTCGAAGGCGTCCGCGGCGATCCCGTAGACGGTGTCGGTCGGGAGCACGACGAGCCCGCTGGAGCGCAGCGCCGTGACGGCGTCGGTCATGCCGGCGGCGCGGGCCTCCGGGTCGGTGCAGTCCACGACGACGCTCACGCGGTCCCTCGCTCTCGTTCGGTACGGCCCACCCTGAGCCGCGCGGTCGTGTAGCGCGCGCGGCCGGAGAGGTCCCGGTGGTCGCGCACCTCGCCGAACACGCCCGCGGCGGCCAGCAGCGCCGGCACGCTGGCCCCCTGGGCGTCGGCGTGCTCGATGCCGAGCACCCCGCCCGGCCGCAGCAGCCGACGGGCACAGCGTAGGAGCGCCCGCACGGTCTCGAGCCCGTCCGCGCCGCCCCACAGGGCGGCCGCCGGGTCGTGGTCGCGGACCTCCGGCGGCACCGACTCCCACGCGTCGAGGGGGATGTAGGGCGGGTTGGTGACGAGGACGTCGACGGTCCCGCACAGCTCGGGCCGCAGCTCCGGCAGCCGCCGCGCGTCGGCGACCAGCACCGGGACGCCGAGGGGATCGAGGTTGCGGTGGGCCCAGACGGCGGCGGCGGGATCGATCTCGACCGCCACCACGGTCGCCCCGGGGACCTCGGTGGCCACCGCGGCGGCGATCGCGCCGGAGCCGGTGCCGAGGTCGACGACCGACACCCCGGGCCGGTCGGGGTCGGGGTCGGGATGGGGGTCGACGTCGTGGTCGTGGTCTCCCGCACGGAGGCGGTCGGCGGCCGCCGCGACGGCCCAGCCGGCCAGGAGCTCGGTCTCGGGGCGCGGGACGAAGACCCCGGGGCCGACCGCCAGGACCAGGTGCCGGAAGGGGGCCAGGCCGGTGATGTGCTGCAGGGGCTCGCGGGTGGCCCGGCGGTCGACCGCGGCGTCGAACGCGGCCCGCTCGGCCGGCCCGGCGGCGGCGCCGGTCAGGACCAGCACCCGCAGCCGGCCGCGGTCGACCCCCGCGACGTGCGCCGCGAGCAGCTCGGCGTCGGTGCGCGGGCTCGGGACGGCGGCTCCGGCGAGTCGGCTCGCGTCGGCGGCGACGAGGGCGTCCCAGCTCGAGACGGTGGTGGCCGCCTGCACCGGGCCGGCCGTCGCCCGGTCCACCCCGAGCCCGGTCACGCCCGGCCCGCGGCCTGCAGGCGCGCCTCGTCGTCGGCGTCGATGCTGGCCTGGACGACCGCGTCGAGGTCGCCGTCCAGGACCGCGTCCAGGGTGTACGCCTTGTAGCCGACCCGGTGGTCGGTGATCCGGTTCTCCGGGTAGTTGTACGTCCGGATCCGTTCCGAGCGGTCCACCGTCCGGACCTGGCTGCGGCGGTCCGCGGCCGTCGCGGCGGCGGCCTCCTCGCGGGCGGCGGCGAGCAGGCGGGCCCGCAGGATCCGCAGCGCCTGCTCGCGGTTCTGCAGCTGGCTCTTCTCGTTCTGGCAGCTCACGACGATGCCGCTCGGCAGGTGTGTGATCCGCACCGCGGAGTCGGTGGTGTTGACCGACTGTCCGCCGGGCCCCGAGGAGCGGAAGACGTCGATCCGCAGGTCCGCGGGGTCCACGGTGACGTCGACCGCGGCCGCCTCGGGGAGCACCAGGACCCCGGCGGCCGACGTGTGGACGCGCCCGGCGGACTCCGTCACCGGGACCCGCTGGACCCGGTGGACGCCGCCCTCGTACTTCAGCCGGGCGTAGGGCGCGGTCTCCTCGTCGGGGTCGCCGGAGCCGCCGGTGCCGCGGGATCCGCCGGCGCCGGCCTTGACCGCGAGGGTCGCGTTCTTCACCCCGCCCAGCTCGGCTGGGGCGTCCTCGATCAGCTCGGTCCGCCACCCCCGCCGCTCGGCGTAGCGGGTGTACATCCGGAGCAGGTCCCCGGCGAAGAGGCCCGACTCGGTGCCGCCCTCGCCGGCCTTGATCTCCAGCAGGACGTCGCGGTCGTCGTCGGGGTCGCGCGGGACGAGCAGGCGGCGCAGGCCCGCGACGGCGCGGTCCCGGCGCTCGGCGGCCGGGGTGATCTCGGGGGCGAACGACGCGTCCTCCGCGGCCAGCTCCCGGGTGGCCGCCAGGTCCCCCAGGGCGGCGCGGGTCTCGGCGGTGGTCGACGCGAGGCGTTCGAGGCGGGCGAACGCGGTCCCGGTGCGCCGGGCCGTCTCCGGGTCGGCGTGGGTGGCCGGGTCGGCGAGGGCGACCCCGAGGCGGTCGCGCTCGGCGAGGGCCGGTGCCGCCGCCGCGAGCAGGGCCGCGGCCTCCGGGTCGGCGAGCACCGCCGGGTCGTCCTCGACCGCGTCAGGACCGGTCAGGTCGGGACCGCTTGCCGCCTCGGGGTCGGTCGTCGACCGGGTGCTGCGCGCCACGACCCCTCCTCACGGGTGACAGCAGACGACGCCGGCCCCGGGTGGGGGGCCGGCGTCGTCGTGGACTCACCTGGTGGTCGGGGTCCGGTTGTAGCGCTGCTCGAAGCGCGCGATCCGGCCGCCCGTGTCCAGGATCTTCTGCTTGCCCGTGTAGAACGGGTGGCACGCGGAGCACACGTCGGAACGGATCTGACCGTCGTCCTTGGTGCTGTGGGTGACGAACGTGTTCCCGCAGGAACAGACGACCGTCGTCTCGTTGTACTGGGGGTGGATCCCGGCCTTCATGGTTCTCCTCTCGATGTCGCCGGATCGCCCCTGCCGCTGGTCCGGGCAGGTGTCGGCGTGAACCGGTCGACCAGGTGCAGTGTCTCACGACCTGCAGTGGGCACAACGTCCGTCACGGGCCTCGGCATTCCCTGGTCAGGGCCCTGCCGGGGCCGTGCGGGTGGCCTAGTTGCCGCTCCCCCAGCTGCCGTAGCTGCCGTAGCCACCGCTGCTGCCGCCCTCACCGGACGACGAGCTCGAGCTGCTGCTCGTGGTGCTGAGCGCGGTGGGGTACCTGCCGGCCTCGGCCGCCTTGATGACGGTCACCAGCCGCGACGCCGGGATCGCGAAGCCGATGTTCTCGGCGGTGTTCTCCCCGCTGCTGGCGGCGGTCGCGGTGTTCATCCCGACGACCTGCCCGGCCGCGTTCGCGAGCGCGCCGCCGGAGTCCCCCGAGCTGATCGCCGCGTCGGTCTGGATGAGGCCCTTCATCGACGTGCTCTCGTCGGTCGAGATGGTCCGGTCGAGCCCGGACACGATCCCGGTCGAGACGCTGATGTCGCCGGTCGCGAGGTCGAGGGCGTTGCCGAGGGTGATGACCGAGGTCCCCACCGCCGGGGTCGCCGTCGAGAACGTGACGGGGGTCAGCCCGGTGGCCGCGATCTTGATCACCGCGATGTCGTCGCTGCGGTCGATCCCGATGACCTTCGCGGCTCGCTTGGACGTCTGCCCGTGCAGCGTGACGGTCACGGTGGTGGACCCGTCGATGACGTGGGCGTTGGTCACGATGTAGCCGTCGGCCGACACGATCATCCCGGTGCCGGCACTCGACGAGCTCTCCGAGCCGCTGTACGGGTCCATCCCGTTGCCGAAGGTGGACGAGGTGGTCGTCCCGGTCGCGTGGATGTCGACGATCGCCGGGGACAGCGCCGCGGCGAGCGCGGTGACCGTGGTCTTCGTGGTGGCGGTGTCCGCGACCCCGCTGACGGCGGCGGTGCGCACGGCCGCGGTGGCCGTGGTCCCCCGGTTGCCGAGGCTGTAGGAACCCACCCCGACGCCGCCGAGCAGGAGCCCGAGCCCGAGCGCGCTGCCGGCGACGGTGCCGAGGCGGCGGCGCGAGACGGGCTGGGTGGACCGGCCCGTGCGGGCGGCGCCGGCGGGGATCGCGCTGGGTGGCGGCATCCGCTCGCCGGCGGCGACCGGCTCTGTGGCGGCCGTGCCGTACGGGGTGTGCGTCCCGGTCGCGGCCGGGGTGGTGGCGGCGTACCAGCCCGACCCGCCGGCGGCGGGCCCGGTGGGCAGGGCTGGGGTGGTGTCGGCCGTGTCGGCCATGTCGGCTCCTCGAGCAGAGGCTCGGACCCGTCCCTCGTGGACGGGCCCGTCTACCTCCACCACTCAAGGAGCCGACCCTGGGAACCTGCTGTCAGCGGTCTCGGAGCTGGCTCCGAGACCGTTCAGCGACCTCTCAGGAAGGTCCCGGCCCGCGGGCCGGGACCTCGCTGGCGGCTTCGTCGCGTCAGTCGTCGCGGCCGTTGCCGGCCGGCGTCGTCTTCTGCACCTGCAGCAGGAAGTCGTAGTTGCTCTTGGTCTTGCGGAGCCGGTCGAGCACGAGCTCGATCGCCTGCTGCGGGTCGAGGCCCGAGAGCACCCGGCGCAGCTTCCACATGACCTGCAGCTCGTCGGCCGGCAGCAGGATCTCCTCGCGCCGCGTGCCCGAGGGGTTGACGTCGATCGCGGGGAAGATCCGCCGCTCCGCCAGCGACCGGGAGAGCCGGAGCTCCATGTTCCCGGTGCCCTTGAACTCCTCGAAGATGACCTCGTCCATCTTCGAGCCCGTGTCGACCAGGGCCGTGGCCAGGATCGTCAGCGAGCCGCCGTGCTCGATGTTGCGGGCGGCGCCGAAGAAGCGCTTCGGCGGGTAGAGCGCCGCGGAGTCCACGCCACCGGAGAGGATCCGGCCGCTCGCCGGGGCCGCGATGTTGTACGCGCGGCCGAGGCGGGTGATGGAGTCCAGCAGCACGACGACGTCGCGCCCGAGCTCGACCAGGCGCTTGGCCCGCTCGATCGCGAGCTCGGCGACCGTGGTGTGGTCCGACGCCGGCCGGTCGAAGGTCGAGGCGATGACCTCGCCCTTCACCGCGCGCTGCATGTCGGTGACCTCCTCCGGCCGCTCGTCCACGAGGACGACCATCAGGTGGCACTCGGGGTTGTTCGTCGTGATCGCGTTCGCGAGGCTCTGCAGGATGATCGTCTTGCCCGTCTTGGAGGGGGCGACGATCAGCCCGCGCTGGCCCTTGCCCAGCGGCGCGACGAGGTCGATGACGCGGGTGGTCAGGATGTTCGGCTCGGTCTCGAGCCGGAGGCGGTCCTGCGGGTACAGCGGGGTCAGCTTGCCGAACTCGACCCGGTTCCTCGACTGCTCGGGGTCGGCGCCGTTGACCGTGTCCAGGCGGACGATCGGGTTGTACTTCTCGCGCCGGTCGACGTCGCCGGGGGCCTTGGCCAGGCCGGTGACGGCGTCGCCCTTGCGGAGCCCGAAGCGCTTGACCATCGACAGCGACACGTAGATGTCGTTGGGACCGGGCAGGTAGCCCGAGGTCCGGACGAACGCGTAGCTGTCCAGGACGTCGAGGATGCCCGCCACGGGCACGACGTCGCTGTCGTCCGCGGGGGACGTCGACTCCGGCGGTGCGTCCGGGCGGTCGTCACGGCCGGTGCCGGTGCCGGGACGGCGCTCGCGCAGGCGGTCGCGGCGATGGCGGCGGCGGCGGCCGCGGGGGCCGTCGTCGTCCTCCTGCCAGCGGCCGTCGGCGTCCTGGCGGGCGGGCTCCTGGCGGGTGTCCTGGCGGTTGTTGTCCTGCCGGTTGTCCTGACGGCTGCCGGTCTGGCGGTCCTGCTGCGGGCGGTCGCCGTTCTGGCGCGACTCGGGCTGCCGGTCCTGCTGCCGGTCGGACTGGGCGCGGTCGCCGTTCTGGCGGGTGTCGGGCTGGCGCTCCTGCGGAGAGCCGTTGCCGTTCGAGCGGTCCTGCTGCTGCCGGTCCTGCTGGCGCCCGTTCTCGCGGCCGCCGTCCCGGTTGGCGCGCGCCGAGCCGTTCTCGCGGCCGGTCTGCTCGCGGGCCGAGCCGTTCTCGCGCGGCCGGTCGTGGCGCGCGTCGAGGTTCTGCTCGATCCGCCGCAGCGCCTGGGCGTCGTCCGGGACCGCCGTGACGGTGGTGACCGCCGCCGGCTCGTGGTCGGCGGAGCCCCCGTTGGCCGATGCGCCGTCCAGGGCGCCGCCGTTCGCCGAGCCGCCGTTGGCCGATGCGCCGTCCAGGGCGCCGCCGTTCGTGGAGCCGGCGTCGACGACGGTGGTGGTGACGTGGTCCGCCCCGCCGTTCGACCGCGGCTCGACCGGCGCGCTCTCGGTGGCGCCGGCCGGGGCCGCGCCGTCGGTCACGTCGGTGCTGGTGGCGGCGGTGCTGGTCGCGGTGGTGGTGCGCCGGGCCCGGCTGGGTGCCGCCGGGGCTCGGCCGTTCTGGACGGCCTCGATGGCCTCGAGCAGCTCACCCTTGCGCAGCGTGCGCACGGAGGTGATGCCGAGGGTCTGGCCGACCTTCTGGAGTTCGGGGAGACGCATGGCCGACAGGCCGGTGGCCGTGGCCCGCCGACCGCGGGAAGCGGTCGTCGGGGCCTCGTCGGCACCGGTCGACGTCGGAGCGTCTGTCACCTGGGTCACTCGCAGGTCCTCTTCTTCTGGTTCTGGGTAGCGGACCGCGTGGATGCGGTCGGCGGGCTGGTGGCTGGGACGTGGTGGGTGGGACGGGCCGCGGTGGCCTGCGTCCCGGGCGCGGTCCCGGTCGACCGGACGCGGCGTGGGAGCACGTGACGCGACGGCAGGGACCGCTCGGGGCACCTGACTGGCGACAAGACGCCTCCGGGGTGTGGCGGGGCCGGTACGCATGTGTCACTGCTGTGTCGAATGTCCCTGCTGCGTCGAACAGCCGGGATGCGGGCTGCCGGACACGAGACGGAGACCCGGGAAGCCGGACGACGACACCGCCTGGTCAGCCGACGGATGCCGTCGACCAGATGGATCCGTTGGCGTGGATCCCGGTCCTGTGAGTCCCGCGGTGATCTCACTCTGGCGATCTCAGCGTGGGGATCTCACTCTGGGGAAGATCACCCGCTCGGAGTGCGATGTGGAACTCACTCGAAGATAGCACGGGCTGCCGAGGCCGATCCGGACGCCTGGAGCGGCGTGTCCGCAGGGCCCGTGCATCCGGGTCCGGAGGTGCCGCTCAGCCGTCCTGTCCCGGTGGCGTGGAACAGGATGCCCCGCCCGCGACGTCGGTGTCGAGCACCGACCAGCCGTCCGGCGCGTCGACGGCGTCCCAGCGGGGCCGGTCGGCCCCGCCCACCCCGATCGCCAGCACGCTCGGCCCCGAGCCGGACAGGACGGCGGCCACCCCGGCCGCCCGCAGCCGACCGATCAGGTCGGCGGTGACCGGCATCGCCGGGCCGCGGGCGTCCTGGTGGAGCCGGTCCTCGGTCGCGGCGAGCAGGGTCGCCTCCCGCTCGTCCGGGGTGCCCGCCGCACCCCCGTCGACCTCCCCCCCGTCGAGCAGGGCCGCCACGAGCAGCGCCGACCGGCCGGCGGCGTGCGCGGCGTCCGCGTGCGGGACCACCGGGGGCAGCAGACCGCGGGCCAGGGTCGTCGACATCGCCGCCGGCGGCACGAAGACCCGCAGCCGCAGCCCGGTCGGCCGCAGCCCGACGGCACGGGCGGCGGTGCCCCCGC
>CAXSIB010000108.1:0-9153 GCA_964237095.1 uncultured Actinomycetales bacterium | reverse complement strand
CTGCTGCACGGCCGCGTCCACAACGTGCAGACCTCGTGGGTCAAACTCGGCGTCGACGGCACCCGCACCATGCTCGCCGGGGGGGCCAACGACGTCGGGGGCACCCTCATGGAGGAGACCATCAGCCGGATGGCCGGATCAGAACACGGCTCCGCGAAGACCGTGCAAGAACTCACCTTCATCGCCGAGGGCATCGGTCGCCCCGTGCGCCAACGCACCACCACCTACACCACCCCGACGGCCAGCTAAAGACCGGTCCACCCCGGGCGCCTCGAGGCGGACACCACCTCACCCTGCAGCACCTCATCCGCGGCCCAGCCGGGTCGCCGCGCCGCTGCGTCGAGGCCGTCCGCCTACGCGCCCTCGGGGCCTCCGCCTGGCGCCGACGCGGTGACCACCCAACGGAGTCCTGACCGAACCCGGCCCCGTTGACACCGGGTTCAGCTGTCACCACAGGTCCTGGGGCCGCTCCGCTCGGCACGTCTTTGGGGGCAGTTGACCGGTGGGGAGCGGCGGAACGTGGGTCCCGGACCGTCCTGGCGGCGGGTTACCGTCCTGTGGGCGTGGCGGGTCGCCAGATCGGACGGTCCTGATGACCCGGTCCCGTGGTCCTGGGTGGCGACCGCGCCGTCGCCGACGGTGGAGTCCACTCCTGATATCGCGTCGTACGCACCGTCCAGGATCGGCGACAGCCAATTGAGGTTGAGGCGGGCCGGCGGCGGGCTCCCAGGTCGACCAGCCCAACGCACCACCTGACCACCGGAACTGCGCCTGGCCCATCAGGTCAGGGTGCGTCGATCTCCGCGTCGGGCTGGTACCCGGGGTAGGAGGCGGCGTCGAACAGGACGCGACGGCCGGGCCGCGGCACCACCACCCTCGTCACCGCCGCCGCGCCCGGGATCACTTGACGGCGCCGGTCGACAGGCCCGACTGCCAGAAGCGCTGCAGGAAGAGGAAGGCGATCACCAGCGGGATGATCGAGATGAGCGAGCCGGTGACCACGATCGAGAAGAAGGCCTGGCTCCCGCCGCCGCCACCGCCGGCGTTGGCCGACGCGTTCCACTGGTTCAGCCCGATGGTCACCGGGAAGTAGTTCGGGTTGTTCAACATGACCAGCGGCAGGAAGTAGTTGTTCCAGGTCGCCACGAGGGTGAACAGCAGGACGGTGATGAAGCCGGGGATCATGAGCCGCCACGCGACCTTGAAGAAGATACCGAGCTCGCTGGCGCCATCGATCCGGGCACTCTCGATGAGGCTGTAGTCGACGGACTGGGCGGCGTAGATCCGCATCAGGTAGATGCCGAACGGGCTGACCAGGGACGGGAGGATCACCGCCCACGGGGTGTCCACGATCCCGATCTTCGAGAAGAGCAGGTAGGTCGGGATGGCCAGGGCGGTTGTGGGGACCGCGATCCCGGCGAGGATGATCCCGAACAGCGCCCGCTTGCCCGCGAACTCGTACTTCGCGAACCCGTACCCGGCGAAGGCGGCGAGCAGGGCCGCCCCGCCGGCGGAGACGACGGCGTACAGCGCGGAGTTGCCCATCCAGCGGATGAAGATCCCGTTGTTGAAGGCGAACACGTCGTGGATGTTGCGGAACAGGTTGAACGGATGCGCGAACCAGTACCCGAACGAGGAGAACAACGCCCCGTTGCTCTTGGTCGACGAGATCAGCAACCACAGGAGCGGCAGCACGAAGTAGACGAAGAAGACGGCCATGAAGAGCGTCGGGACGAAGGTTCCGGACTTCCGCTGGCGACCGGTCCCGGCGACGGTGACCGCCCGCCCACCGGTGTCGATGCGGGGGGAGGACGCGACCGTGGTCATGCGCGCTTGCTCCTCTGGCTGGAGATGATGAGGACGACGGAGGTGGCGAGCACGATGATGAACCCGAGGAGGAACGAGATCGCGGCCGCGTAGTTCACGTTCTGGTTCACGAACGCCAGGGTGTACGCGTAGAAGTTGGGCGTCAGGTCGGAGCTGATGACCGCCCCCGCCACCGGCTGCAGGACCGACGGCTCGTTGAAGAGCTGGAACGACCCGATGACGGAGAACACGAGGGTCAGCAGCAGCGCCGGCTTCAGCTGCGGGAGCTTGATGTTGATCGCCGTCCGCCAGGCCCCGGCCCCGTCGACCGCGGCCGCCTCGAACTGCTCGGTGGGGATGGCGCGCAGCGCGGCGTAGAAGATGATCATGTTGTAGCCGCAGAACTCCCACGTCGCGATGTTCGCGATCGACGGGAGGATCAGACTGCTGGTGAGGAACCCAGGGGCGTTCGTCCCGAGGTGCTGCGCGATCTGCTCGAACGGTCCGAACTTCGGCCCGTACAAGTAGCCCCAGATGAGGGCACCGACGACCGCCGGCACCGCGTACGGCACGAAGAACGCGATCCGGAACAGCTTCGGCACCCGGACCTTGCCGCTGTCCAGCAGCAGGGCGAACGCGACGGCCAGGACCAGCATGATCGGGACCTGGTAGACGAAGAACTCCAGGATCCGCCCGATCCCCGAGAGGAACGAGGAGTCGGTGAGCGCCGTCCGGTAGTTGGACAGCCCCGTGAACCCCGACCCACCGATCAGCTGGGTCTTGAACAGGCTCAGGTAGAACGAGTACACCAGCGGCGCGATGAACATCGCCGCGAACACGAGCATGAACGGCACCACGAAGATGTACGCGGAGTGGCGGTGGGCGTGCCCGGTCACCCTCCCACCCGTGGGCTTCTTCCGGGATCGGGCGACGGCCGGGGCCGGCAGATCGACAGTGGTCACAGGCTTCTCACAGTCATCGGCGGTGATGGGGTGGGAGCTCCCGACGCGCCCCGGGACGGTGGCTGGCCGCCACCGCCCGGGACGCCGGGACGGTCAGGTGGTGACGGTGAATCCCTGCTGCTTGGCGTACGTGACGAGGTTGGCCTGGAGCGCGTCCAGGCTGGCCGCGATCCCCTTCTTCTTGATCATCGCAGCGCCGTAGGTGTTCTGCGCCTCGGTGGAAAAGTAGTCGTGGAACGGGTCCCACTGGAAGTCCGTGGCGACCGTGCTGGAGATGGCGGCGAACACCTTGTTGACCTGCTGACCGCCGTAGAAGGGCAGCTTCTGATCGATGTACGCCGGGCGGGTCAGCTCCGCCTTGACGCTCGGGAACAGGAACTGGGTCTCGGAGAACATCTGCACCGACGCGGGGTCGGTCATCATGAACTTGGCGAACGCGGCCGCGGCCGCCGGGTACTTCGTCTTGGACATGACCGCGATGGTCGACCCGCCCCAGTTCCCGGACGCCGGCTTGGCCTTGTCCCACTGGGGCAGCGGTGCCGCCCGCCACTTGCCCGAGCTCTTGGCCGCCGACCCCTGCAGGAAGATCGGACCCCACGCCGCTGAGAACCAGGTCGCGTAGCGGCCGTTGGCCAGACCGGCGTACCAGTCGTTGTTGAAGGTGGTGTCGGTCGAGATCACACCGTTCGCCACCAGCGGCTCGATGAAGTTCGCGACCTTCTTGGCCTCAGGGCCGTTCATGTTGATCGTCAGCTTGGTGCCGTCGACCTTGAACGGCTTGGCCCCGAGCTGCCACATCAGCGCCAGGAACTGGCCGATCTGGTCGTTGCCGAGGGTCGTCATCGCGACCCCCGGGGCAGCCGCGTGCAGCTTGTTCCCCTGGGTCGCGAACTCCGCCCACGTGGTCGGAACCGAGATCTTGTACTTGGCGAAGATGTCCTCCCGGTACAGCAGCCCCATGGGTCCGGTGTCCCACGGCATGCCGAGGACCTTCCCGCCCACGGACACCTGGTTCCACGTCCAGTCGACGAACTGGTCCTTGACGTCGTTCGCGCCGTAGGGCACCAGGTCGAGCAGGTTGCCCCCCAGGTTGAACGTCGGGATGTACTGGAACTCGATCTGGCAGCAGTCCGGCGCGCCCGTGCCCGCCTTCAGCGCCGTCCGCAGCTTCGTGTACTCCGGCGTGCCCTGCCCCGCGTTGACGAGGTTGACCTTGATGTTCGGGTACTTCTTCTCGAACAGGTCGACCTCCTTCTGCGTCCCGGGCGTCCACGACCAGAAGGTCAGCGTCGCCGGCTTGGACAGCTCCGCCTCCAGCGACGCCGACGGCAGCGCCGACGCCGCGGTCGTGGAGGTCGAACCACCACCGCCGTTCGAGGAGCTGCCGCAGGCGGCGAGGACACCGGCCGCGCCGACGGCCGGCGCGGCCCCCAGCACCTTGCGACGGCTCAACCGCGTGCGGGGTAAGAGAGGTTCGGTCATGCGACTGCTCCTTCACTGGAGGGACGCTGCTTCATTGGAGGGCACGCTGCGCAGTGCCCAGCGACCAGATCACACACCGCCGGGCCGTCCCCGCCCCGGTGGCGCACTCACCGATACCGGCGGGTTCGACCCACAGTATGACTCGTGTCAGTTACTCGTGTCATGAAGGTAGGGTCAGGATTCGGACTTGACAAAGGCGGACCGCGAGGAGGTGAGCGTGGGCGGGCTCGACCAACGTCGCCCCACCAGCGCCGACGTCGCCCGGGAGGCCGGGCTCTCCCGGACCACGGTCAGCTACGTGCTCAACCGCAACCCCCGCGTCAGCTTCCCGGAGGCCACCCGCCGGCGCGTGCACGCCGCCGCCGAACGGCTGTCCTACGCACCGTCGGCCGCGGCCCGGGAGCTGCGCAGTGGCCGCTCGGACCTCGTGCTGTGCCTCCTGCCCGACTGGCCGCTGAGCCCCGAGGTCGGCGTACTGCTGGAGAACCTGTCCAACGCCCTGAGTGATCAGGGGTTCACCCTCGTCGCCCACCCCAGGGCGCGCAGCACCCGCCCGGTCTCCGAGATCTGGAAAGCCATGCGCCCGGCGGCCGTGGTGTCCTTCGAGCCGTTCGAGGACCGGGACCTGGTCCTCATCCGGGCGGCCGGGATCGAGCTGACCGTGCCGCTCTTCTGTGCCGCCCCCGACGGGGAGACCGCGATGGCGGTCACCGAGGAACGCAAGGGACGGCTGCAGGCCGAGCACCTGGCCGCGGGCGGCCACCGCCACCTCGGGTACGCCCTCACCGCCGACGACCGCCTCCTCGGTTTCGCCCACCCGCGGCTGCGGGGCGTCCGGCGGGCCTGCGCCGAGTTGGGTCTCGACGAGCCGGTCACCCGGGTCGTCCCCCTCGATCCCGCCCCCGCCGCCGCCGCCATTCGGTCCTGGCGGTCGCGGCCGGACCCGGTGACGGCGGTCTGCGCGTTCAACGACGAGGTCGCGTTCGCTGTCCTCGCCGGGGCCCACGAACTGGGACTCACCGTCCCCGGCGAGCTCGCCGTCATCGGGGTCGACGACATCCCGACGGCCTGCGTGGCGACCCCACCGCTGACGACCGTCCGGACCGATCAGGCCCGCTTCGCCGGCTACTTCGCCGACGTGATCGTCCGCCGCGTCGGTCACCAACCCGATCCGCCCCGGCCCGGGTCGGACATCCTTACCGTCGTCGGCCGCCGGTCCGGTTAAGAGCCAGCTCGCCCCCTTGCCCACCACCGGCGCCGGCATGGTCCGGCGCTGAGCTCCCCAACCTGACACGCCGCAACTACGCAGCTCGGTGAGGCTTTCCACTTCCAGCTACCCGGCTCGACGGCCCGTCCGCCAGCCCGCCGCCGTCTCCCGGGAGCTGCTGGTCCGGCTGCGGCAAGCGGGCGCCGGCCCGGCCCACCTGGGGGCCCCATTGACGATCGACGGATGACCGGGCGGAGCCGAGCTGACCGACCGGCACGGTCCGGCCTGCTACTTCGCGGCGCGCCTGGCCAGTCCGTCGGCGATCTGCTTCGGGCGCTGCAGTTCACCCTGCTGCGCAATGAGGGCGACCAGGACCAGGGTCAGGGACCGGATGGTCCACTGCAGCGCGCGGAGCCTGGTCTGCAGCGACGCGACATCGGGCGGGGTCAGCGCCGACGGTGTCACCCCGCCCTCGGTGGGGATCCCCCGGCATGGTCCGGGCTCCTGACCGCGGCGGTGCTCCCTGCCCCGAGCCAGCCGCTGACCGCGGTCGCCGCGAGCGCGAGCACGGTCACGGCCGTCCTCCCGGCACTCGCCGCCGCGACCCCGTCCTGGCTGCGGATCCGGTCAGCGTTCGTCACGCTCAGTCCCGCCGCCCCGATCAGGTGCGCTCCGATCGCCACCGCGTTCACCGGGGCCCACCGCGCCCACGCCGCGGTCGCGACCGTGAACCGGTCACCGGCGTCGGTCACGTCGTTCGCGCCGCCGTTGAACCCAACCGCCCCGGCCAGGGAACCCCCGAACCACGCCGCCAAACCCCCATCGTGGAGCACCTCAAGACAAGCTCATTGTCTGCCATGGCTCAGTCCTACCGCCGTGGCCACCGGAAGCTCGACGGGTCGGACCACCGCCCGGGGGTACGCGACCGGTGAACCACCTCGACGGCCGTCGGATCCACCGCGTCCAGGCCGCCTGCCGCTCACCCGGTGCGGAGCCCGCGCGCGCGCTCGGCTCGTCGCGGACACTGACCGGGTGAGCGCTTCACCGGGGACACCTCCGAGACGTCTCCCTGCCGCCGTGCCCCCCGCACTGGCCGCCGGAGCACGTCACGCCCGTGGGCCGCGTGGGTGCGCGCCCGTTGTCGACCATCACGAGGTCCGTCCAAGCCGACGCCCCAACCAGACCAGTAGATCGCTTGGTGCGTCGGCGCACGCCCCAACACCGTTTGGGCGCCGAGCCGAGCGCGTGACGACCTGGGGTGCCGATGCCGGAGATCCTGGCGGCCGCCGAGCGCGGGCTGCGCCTCGAGCTGGAGCGCCGCCGCGGGGACGAACTCGACCGCGGCCAGTGTCTCGCGGGGCGGGTCCACCGGTCGGCGCTGACCGCGCAGTCGGCCTCTTAGGTTGGGTGGGTGGGAGTCGGGTCAGCTGTGTTGGCGGCGCTGCTCGGCGGAGTCGGGGGCTTCGCCGGGAGCTGGCTCGCCCACCGCGACAGCCGCCTGGACCGGGTCGCCGCGCGGTTCAACGCTGCGGTCGCCGGCCTGGGTACGGACACCGTCCGCGCGCAGCAGGTGGCGCAGCGGATGCTCGAACTGATCGCGGCCGACCCGCGGTCCGGGGAGTACCGGGAGCTCGCCGAGGCCATGATCGAGACCCAGCTGGACGTGACCCTCGCGGTGGTCGCTCCGGCTCTGGAGTCCGACCCGGACAGCGACGTCGTTGTCGGCGACGATGAGCCACACTGAGACCGCAGGGCTCGGATGCTGAGGAGGACCGCATGGCGAAAAACCAGATCGTGGTGTCCCCGGTCATGAAGCGTGCCGCGCAGCGCCGTCTGAGCGACCTCACCGCCCACGGGAAGACCCCGAGCGAGGCCCTCGTCCGTGTTGCGCATGCCCGGAAGGCGACCGATACCACCGGCACGGCCGACGCCGTCGTCGGGGTGGTCTCCCCGATCACCCGCTGACCGCACCGGTCGACTGACCGCGCTCGTCCCAGGGTCCGGCGCACCGACGGTTCCCGTCGTCCCGTCGGGGTGTGGTGGCCGCTGTCGGTGTCATCGACGGGACTCTGTAGGCGACCCCTGCACATCGGTCGCCAACGTCGACCGCCTCCGGGGCTGGCCCGCCCGGCCGAGAGGCTCCCGCACCAGGATCTCGCAGGCCCCGAACCACGACTCGACGACCGCCGCGGCGGCCGCGACCACCGGCGCGAGCCGCCGGCCCAGCAACGGCGCTCGGCCGGCGATGACCCTCCGCCGGAAATGCGTCTGCGACCCGCGGAGGGCCCACGGTCGGGTACTCGGTCACCGCAATCCCCCCCCGACCTGTCGCCAGCTCACCGCTGGAGGACTACGCCCCTCCATCCATGAGGGAGCAGGTCACCGCCCTGACTGGGCGTGGACCGTCGTGGCGCCCGTGTTCATGGCTCTTCGCCCACTCCTCCGGCAAATCACCTTCGCCAGATTGGTGCCCGGCGCTTGTCACCCACCCCCACCTGTGATGTGACCACTCATAAGAGGCAGTACCGCCCTGGCACCGCCAGCTTGGGTGCTGACTGTGCCGGTCCCCGGTGGAGGTGACCCCGGTTCGGAAGCCGGGGGTCAGTCGCGGCCGGGTACGCCGGGATCACCGTCGGCGGGGTCGGTGTGGGGGTCGGGTCGACCGCCGACCGGCTGGTCGGGTCCCGGTGGGCGGGGTGGGGGGTTGAAGGTGACGTCGACGTCTTCGAAGCCCGGGTGCGTTGGGCTTGGGCCTGGCGGGCGTAGACGCCCCGGTCCCAGCGGTCAGGTTGACGTGGTCGGTGAACGGGGTGAGCAGGGCCCGGGGGTGCAGGTGGGCGACTCGGACGACGTTGACCTCGACGCAGACCACGATCGCGACGTTGGCCAGGGAGAGGAACGCGAGCAGGCCGAGGACGAGGGCGAAGACGCTGTTGGTCTCACTGGCATGTTTCACGACCGGCCCGACGTAGGCGGCGCTGAAGGTCTGCAGCAGCTGCCAGATCACCGCCGCCGCGACCGCGCCGGGGGTGATCTCGGCGACGGTGAGCCGCCGCGCGGTCCCGAGCCGGAACGCGGACAGGAACGCGGCGGCGTTGACGGCCACCGACACCACCAGCAGGACGATGCGGACGAGGTGGCCGAGGTCGGCGCCGCCGGGGTGTGTGGCGCTGTTCGCCGCGGAGACCACCGTCGTCGCGGGGACGGCGAGCCCGGCGGTGGCCAGGAGCAGCAGGCGGCGGGCGCGGCCGAGGATCGGGTGGGGCCGGTGGTTGCAGGGGACGGCCCGGGCGATGTTCATCGCGTTCTGCAGGGCCTGGCCCACCCGAGGGCCCCGTAGAGGGACCCGAGGACCCCGATCACCAGTCCGGGCACACCTCCCCCGATCCGTCGCGGGTGGCGCAGCGAGACCCCGATCACCGGGAACTGGCTCAACGCCGAGTTCAGCAGCTGCTGCTGGCGGTGCGGGTCACCGTCGAGGACGAACCCGAGGACCGTGGCGACCAGCAGCAGGGGGGACAGCGACAGGAACCCGTAGTAGGTCAGCAGCGCCGCGAGGTGGCCGCCCTGGTCGTCGACGTACGTGTAGAGGATCGCGATCGGAACCGCGCCGTGCGGTGGCGGCGCTGGTACCAGTCGATCCGCTCGGTCACCGACATGGCACGGGCCCGGTCAGGGGCCGGGGTCAGGGACCGG
>CAXSIB010000107.1:0-9178 GCA_964237095.1 uncultured Actinomycetales bacterium | reverse complement strand
GACGACGCGACCGCCCACGTCATCAAGGTCGTCGACTCCCTCGACGCGGCCCCGATCCTCATCGGGCACTCCTTCGGTGGGCTGCTCGCCGAGAAGCTCCTCGGCCAGGGCATCGGGGTCGCCGCGGTCGCCATCGACCCCGCCCAGATCAAGGGCGTCCTCCCGCTGCCGCTGGCCCAGCTCCGCTCGGCGTTCCCCGCTCTCGGCAACCCGGCCAACCTCCACAAGGCCGTATCTCTCACCCGGGCGCAGTTCCGGTACGCCATCGGCAACGCCGTGCCCGCGCAGGAGTCCGACGACCTCTACGGGCGCTGGGCGATCCCCGCGCCGGCCCGGCCCCTGTTCCAGGCCGCGACCGCGAACTTCTCCCCCCACTCCCAGGCGGCGGTCGCCACCGAGAACGAGACCCGCGGACCGCTGCTGCTGATCTCGGGCACCGCCGACCACACCGTTCCCGACGTCACCACCCACGCCACCCTCAAGCAGTACCGCGACTCCACCGCCGTCACCGAGCTGCAGGAGTTCCAGGGCCGCGGGCACTCCCTCACCATCGACAGCCGCTGGGCCGACGTCGCCGACGCCGTCCTCGCCTGGCTCGGAGCCCGCGGACTCTGAGCAACCACCTCTGGGCCGGGCCTCCCGCCAAGCGGGGCGTCCGGTCCCGCGGCTGGCAGGCTTCGCGCGCCGTCGACGGACGCAGCCCGACCCAGCGGCGGCGGCAACAGCGGCTCGATCCGCGCCCACACCTGATCCGACAGCACCACGTCCCGGGACACCCCCGAACCGTCCCAGCAGGACGGTCACCAACCTGGGAGACACGGCCTGGGCCTGTGGTCCACACCCAGGCTTGTCCGGGTTCGGCGGTCCCCCGCGAGTCGGCTGGGGTCCCGGAGGCCGTCGGTGCTGCGGTCGATCGGCAAGGCCCATGGCGGTCGACCGCAGGGGGGCGAAGTGCGACCAGCATCCGGCTGGGCTGTCCGGGTGTTCTCAGCAGCTCCGGACCGTGTCAGACCACTGCGGTGCCCGACGGGCCGGGTTGGCGTGCCGGGGCGCCACCCGCTCGTAGCCAAGTTCCGGCGGACCTCATGCGACGCCAGGAGGTGGAAGCCGATGAGCCCTGAAGCGGTCCACGACCCGGACAGCCAGGTGGTGACCGTCACCGGCCATGTCGACGACGCCGAGGCCGAGGAGGCCGCGTTCGCGTGTGCCCGCGATCACGGCCGAATGCTCGGTGGGGTCGGCACCCTCGTCCGGGAGCGGCGCCAACCCACCACCCCGCTGCCGCCGTCGGTGTCCTGACCGGCTCGACGCGAT
This sequence comes from uncultured Actinomycetales bacterium, assembly GCA_964237095.1. Lineage (GTDB taxonomy): Bacteria > Actinomycetota > Actinomycetes > CAXTBU01 > CAXTBU01 > CAXSIB01. The sequence continues at coordinate 7,864 of CAXSIB010000107.1, read as the reverse complement.
CCACCTGAGCCGGCGCCAAGACCGGAGGCCCGCTGGAGTCGGTGGGGCAACCTGGTTGGTGCCGGGCCGGGCGTGACAGCTGTCGCACGACCGGTGGCCGGGTCGGGCGCGTGACCGGCAGGTGACAGTCTTCGTTGATGGACGTTGCGAGCACCGGCAGGAGCGGCGTGTGACCGGCCTTGGGCCGGCCGGGGCGGCGGACGGGAAGGCGGACCGGGCCCGGACCGCCGCCGAGCGCGACCGGACCGCCGCCCACCGCGACCGTATGGCCGAGGCGGATGACGAAGCGGCCGACGACCACGACCGGGCGGCCGACACCCGCGACGAGCTCTCCGATGCACGCGACGTCCGCGCCGAGGTCCGGGAACAGACCGTCCCCGGGGGCGATCCGGCCGCGGCCGAGGACCGGGCCGAGGCCCGACGGGACCGCCAGGGCGGCGCCAGTGACCGGACCGAGGCCCGACGGAACCGCCACGGCGGGGCCGGGGACCGGGCCAACGCTGAACGCGACCGGCAGGCGGCCTCGACCGACCGCGAGCTGTCCGCGGAAGAACGGGCGTCGCTGCTCGCCCCGACCGCGGAGTCAGGCACCGGTTCGGTACAGGCCGCGGGAACCGGTTCCGACGTCGGTTGAGGCGGCTCCTCGCAGGTGCCCCGGGACCGACCGGGGTCGTCACCTCGATCTGGTGGGTGATCCCGAGCCGGGGGAGCCGCCCGAAGGAACGGCGGGTACCGGTACGACGCGCGCACGCTGCGGCGGTCGAGTCCGCAGCTGACCGCGGAGGACCGTGACTCCCTCTCCCGGGAGGGTCAGGTGCTGCAGCTGCACGGGTTCGGGCTGACCCTCCGCCAGATCGCCGCCGAGGTCGGGTGCTCGCTCGGGACCGTTCAGGAGATCGTCAAGACCCGCCCGGTCCCGAGCAGCTGATCTCGGTGGGCCGCGGAAGCTCCGCCGGGTCCCCGCCGACCTGATCGCCTTCACCGAGACCGGTGTTCCACCGGTCGCGCCCTCAGCCGCCCGCGGGATCTGGTTCCCGCCGCGTAGGACACCGGCCGGCCGCCTACGGGTAGCGTCGTCCGAGCCGGCCCAGACCCCCGCTCGCACCCTGTCCGTCGTGCAGGAGTGAGGTCTCGTGGCCACCGAGGTCGTAGCCGTACCGGCAGCGCGGGTCCACCGCCGACCTGGCGGCCATCCCGCGCCGGGCATCCCGGCGGAGCTGCGGGTGTCGCCGGGGGCTCCGGTGTCCGCCGAGCAGGCCCGGGTGGCCGCGGTGGGACGGTCGGCGGCTCTCGTCCACCAGGAGACCGTCGCGGCCGCGATCGGGTTCTTGGTCGCCGAACGCCGCTGCAGCTCACAGGTGGCCTTCGGCGCACTCCTCGAGGTCGTCACCCGTACCGACCGGCCCCTCTTCGACGTCGCCCACCGCCTCGTCGCCCGCCACACCCGGGTCCACGAGGGCCTCGCCGGGCTCATCGCGGCCGCCGCCGAACCGGCTCGCGGCCGCAGGGACGCGTAGGTGTTCCCGGGAGGCCGGTCCGGCCGGGCGGACGCCCTGCAGCGGTGGTGGAGCGGTCTCGGTGCCGCGGACCGGGCCAGCGCCCGCGCCGTCGCGGCCGAGGATCCGGGCGGTGAGCTGCCCACCGGGCTGGTGGTGGGGCTGGTCAGAGCCGGGGTGCTGGTGGTGTCCCACGGCTACTTCGTCAACACCTCCCCCGGGTCGGCCGGGTTCCCGCTGCCCGCTGACGTCCGCGACCACGTCCTCGCCCAGCCCTGACGGCAGGTCGGACGACAACCGCCGGGCGGTCCGCTGTGGGTCTGTGCGGTGTGCCGCACGAGAGGCGGGAAACGGATGACCGCCATCCGCGGCGGTGTTCTCCTCACAGGGCGGACCGTTGGTTGAGCCGATACCGGTGATGCTGTCGCCCCCGTTGACGAGCACACCCCGCGGAGAGATCACCGATGACCGAGCCGGACACCACCGACCACCTCACTGCGTCACCGGCCCCCCGGGATCGGGAGGTCGCGTTGGCGCGGGCGTTCGCGGACCTCGCCGGGGGCCTGGTCGGGGACTTCGACGTCCAGGACCTCCTCCACGGCCTCGCCGGGCACTGCGTGGACCTCCTCGACGCGACCGCGTGCGGGATCCTGCTCACCGACCCCCACGGACAGCTCGCGGTGGTCGCCGCGCAGCCCGAGCGGGCGGAATCCCTCGAGCTGCTGCAGGTCCACGACGACCGGGGACCGTGTGTGGACTGCGTCCGCACCGGGGAACCCGTCCGCAGCGGTGACCTGGCCGCCGACGCCCACCGCTGGCCCGGGTGGGCCCCGACCGCAATCCGACAGGGGATCCGCACCGTCTACGCGACCCCGCTGCGCAGCGGCGAGACCGTGATCGGGACCCTCAACCTGTTCGGGACCGCCCCCCGGGGCATGAGCGAATCGGACCTGTTGATCGTGCGGGCGCTCGCCGACGTCGCCACGATCACCGTGCTGGCGCAGCGCCGCACCGACCACGCCGGGCAGCTCAACACCCAACTGCAGGGGGCCCTGGAGTCCCGGGTCCGCATCGAGCAGGCCAAGGGCATAGTCGCCCACGCCCTCTCGATCGACATGGAACGGGCGTTCCAGCTGCTGCGGCACAACTCGCGCTCCACGAACGTGAAGCTCACCGTGCTGGCGGACTGCCTCATCACCGGCCGTGTCACCACCGCCGACCTGCTCCCCCTCCCCTGGGCCGCCTGACCAACCGGGCCGGCGGATGCCACAGCGGTAGCGGGGCAGCGGGGGTGGGTTCGCCGGATTCGGTGTCGGCGGTCCACAGCTTCCCCACGATGGCCTCGAACGGGGCCGGGCGTCGGCGACCGCGGCCTGGACCCGTGTCGCGGTGGCCTGGTCGGGGCTGCGCGGGTAGCGGCGCAGGTGGGTCTCGAGCTCGTCGAACACCGCCAGGCCCCGCCGGTAGAGGTCGAGCAGCTGCCCGTCGAGACGCGTCAGCGGGTCCCGCCGGGCCGCGGCGTCCTCGGGGACCCGAACCCGACGGACAGCGGCTCCCCCACGACCATGATCGTTTGTCCGGTCCGGCCCCCCGCAACCGGCGGCCTCCCGCCGGCGACGTGATCCGCAGACCGGACCGGTCGACCCCGAGGCGGTGATCGGTCGTCACCAGGAGTGCCGATCGAGGCGGTCGACGCCACGGGAACCGGGCGGGTGTAGACGATGATCGTCTCAGGGCCCATGCTCACGGTGGTTCAGTCAGCGAGCCCGTCCCCGGTGCCGGGACGTGGAGTTGACCAACGCCTCCCAAGGGGAACCGCCCAAACCGTCACTGCAGGCCCGGTGTTCCGGTGGCCCCATCGCTCGCCCACCGAGACATCGACCGCCGTCGCCACCACCACTGGCGCAGTGCCGGACGCCGGGGCATCCCGGCGGGATGCGGCTGACCCCACCGCTCACCCCTGCACCCGGTGACCGGCGCCACCCAGCACCACCACGCCGCACCGGTGTGCTCCGCAGGTCCTCGCACCGCCGCAGGAATGGAGTCCCCATGACCCCTCCGACCGAACCCGAGCCGCCGACACAGCCGGAGCGTGTCCAGCGCAGCCGCCCCTCTCCGACCCGCAGACACCGGCCGACCCCGGACACCGCAGCGGACACGCCCGCCGGCCACCCGACGCCGACCGACGTAGCCGACTCCGGTGGATGGGACTACGGGGACCCCACCTGTACGTGGCTGGGCTGATCAACCCAGCACCACACCCAGCTCCGCCCGAGCAGGCGGGGACCGACAAGCCCTGTCGACCGTCGCGGCGGCGGGCTTGATCGCGGCCATCCGACACCTGCTCTCGCCGCGTCCCGCGGACCACCGCCTGCCGGGCAGGGGCGGCCCCGGACGCTGCTTGATCAACACCCGGGGCCTTGCCGGGAGTTCCGTTCATGACCGGTCTCCCGGCCACCATCAAGTCTGGTCATCACCGGTGTTCCCGCTCTTTGAACGACCCGCTGAACCGGGCCGTCGACCGCTCGTCTGGTTGCCAGCAGACCCCACCTGGACGGGTGGAGTCGACGCGGGACGATGAGGGGGTGACGAGCACAGGAGGACATGACCGGGGCCGGCCGTCAGTACAGGACACCGGGGGCGCGGAAGGCCGCGACGACCTCGCGGTCCAGCTGATCGGGTTCGCCCGGTCCCTGCACCACCGCGACGACCCCGACGCCACGCTGACCGAGGTCGTGGCGGCCGCGGTCGCCCTGATCCCCGGGACCGAGCAGGGGTCGATCAGCGCGGTCACCGGACGGCGGCACGTCAGCTCCGAGGCCGCGTCCGGGGAGCTGCCCCGGATCGTGGACGCCCTCCAGGAGGAGACCGGGCAGGGACCGTGCCTGGACTCGGTGTTCGAGCAGACCACCGTGCGGGTCACCGACATGGCCACCGAGTCCCGGTGGCCGGAGTTCGCCCGCCGCGCGGCCGCGGCCGGCGCGGCCAGCATGCTCTCGATCCAGCTCTTCGTCGAAGGTGACAACCTCGGCGCCCTCAACCTCGTGGCCGGCCATGCCGGGGCGTTCGACGACGAGTCCGAGCACGTGGGGCTGCTGTTCGCCTCCTACGCGGCCATCGCCTACGACACCGCCCGACAGCGGTCCGGGATGACCCGGGCGGTGGAGAGCCGGCAGTTGATCGGACAGGCCGAGGGCATCCTGATGGAACGCCACCACCTCGACGCCCACGGCGCCTTCGACCTGCTCGTGCGGGCCAGCCAGCACCAGAACGTCAAACTCCGTGAGCTCGCCGACCGCCTCGTCACCACCGGCGCCCTGACCACCACGACGCCGCCGCGACCCCCGCGCCGCTGACCGCCCTCAGAGCTCGCCGAACGACAGCCACGCCGCGGGGACCCCGCGCTGGGACCGGTCGTCGGTCATCGGGGTCACCGCCACCAACTCACTCGTGGGGTCGTCGCGTTCGAGGTCGGTCACGAACACCGTCGACGGCGCATGACCCGGTTCGGACCGCACTACCGGACCCGCCCGACAACGCGGACTTCTCCACCCACCCATGCTGCTCCCGTCACCGACGGCTCCGCAGGTACCTCGGCGCACGACTGTCCCCGACAGCGGCCCTCTCCCGTGTCGGTGCACCTGACCGGACGCACGCCGGGCCGGGTCAGGTCCACTTGGTGTTTCGCATGAGGGGTCTCCTCTCCTGGCTCGGGGTTGCTGTCACCGTGGGCCGGGCCGGGTCAGGTCCACTTGGTGTTGCGCACGACGGGTCTCCTCTCGCGCTCAGGCACCGCCACAGGGCGGTGTTCGGCCGGGAGACCACATCAACGGGGGCGCCCGATAGGTAGCCACTCGAAGTAGCTGGGCTACTACGGTGCGTCAAACGAGTACGGCCGGTTCAGACGTCGCCGGGTAGTCCCCCGAACGGTGGACAGCAGATGGCGACGAGGGGACGACGGCCATGGCACAGACGCCGCGACGGTCGATGGCCGGGTGGATGCGTGACTGGCCGCTGTGGACGGTGCCCGCGGGGCTGCGCTGGTGGGTGGGCGCGGTGGTCGCTCTCGCGGCCGCCGCCGGCGTCGTGAGTGGGCTGACGGCTCCCTTCCGCCTGGGTCAGCTGGTGACGTGGCTGATGCTGACCGGGTGCGGCGCGGTGTGTGTGGAGGCCGTGCGCCGGGTCGGGGAACCCGCCGGGGTGTCGAAGGACCTGCTGTCGGCGTGGACCCTGCCCGTGGCGCTGCTCCTGCCCGCGGTGTACTCCCTGGCCGCGGCCGTGGTGCTGACGGTGCTGTCACAGCTGCGGGTCAGCCGGGGCCCGGTCTACCGGCGGACGCTGAGCGCGGCCGCGATCGGCCTGGCCAACGCCGCCGTGTCGGTGGTGTTCCACCACTACGTCGGCTGGGCCGCGGTCCACGTGCCCGGCGGCCGCCGGGTGGACCGGACGGTGATCCTGGCCGTGGCCCTCGGGTGCGCGGGGGTGGGTTCCGCGGTCAACGTGATCCTGGTCGGGCAGGCCGTCCGCCTCGCCGACCCGGGCACGACGTGGCGGGAACTGGCCGGGGACCGGGAGAAGACGGTCCTCGACGTCGGGGAGATCAGTCTCGGGATCGCCGTCACCGGGTGCTGGTTCCTGACCCCGGCGTTGGCGGTCCTCATGCTGGGCCCCGTCCTGCTGGTCCAGCGCGGGCTCACCCACGCCCAGCTGCTCGCTGCCGCCCGGATCGACGCCAAGACGGGCCTCCTGAACGCGAAGGCCTGGCAGGAGGAAGCCGACCGGGAGATCACCCGTGGCCAGCGCGACCACCGCCCGGTCGCGGTGCTGATCGCCGACATCGACCACTTCAAGCAGGTGAACGACACCCACGGTCACCTCGCCGGCGACGTCGCGCTGATGGCCGTGGTCAGCGCTCTGCTCGGGGGGTTGCGCCCCTATGACCAGCTCGGCCGGTTCGGCGGAGAGGAGTTCACGGTCGTCCTGCCCGGCGCCGGACGGGAGGAGGCCGGGCGGATCGCCGAACGGCTGCGTCGGGCCGTCGCCGCCACCCCGGTCCTGCTCGACGAGACCCTCGTCGAGGTCAGCGTCTCGGTGGGGGTCGCGGTCCTCGGCCAGCACGGCCACGACCTCACCGACCTGCTCACCGCCGCCGACCACGCCCTCTACCGGGCCAAACAAGCCGGCCGCAACCAGGTCGCCCTCGCCCTCTGACCGAACCGGCCCGCCAGTCGAGCGCTGTCAACGACCCCGACAGTCCATCGCCGACCCCCATTGGAGCACCGCCTGGGGATGACCGGCTGAGTACGGTGAGCTGCTCCGACAGCATCGGCGGCCGGGCCGGCGCGCCCCGGCGGACGGCGTCTGGGCACTTGCGGAGTTTCAGGCGCTGGCCGCGGCGGGGCTGCTGTCCGCGATCCGGGACAAGGTCGCGCGGGTCGCGCTGTCGTTGGCCGTCTACCACCGGACGTCCTCCGCGCTGGTCACCGACCGGGCGCTGCAGCAGACCGCGCAGGGCCCCTGTGATGCGTACCTGCACTTGGCCACCAGAGTTGGGGGGGCCCACGGTCGGTCCGGCTGGTTCCGGCGCGGTGCCTGGGCGGCCGCTGATGGCTGAGCAGTTGGACTGAGGCACTGGCGGACACCGGCGGGATCCTCTGCCGGCGGCCGGGCGGGCGGCGTCACCGGGCGGGTCCCGACTGACAGGGACGGCGGCCACGCGAAACGCTCGAACGGTCCGCTCGCTCTCATGAGCCACGGAGTCCGACGAGTGCTGAGGAGCCTCCCATCGTGACGTCGCCGCTCGACCCGGAGGTGGTGGCGGCGCTCGCCGCCATGTCCGCCGGTCAGCCCGCACCCCCCGCCCCCGGGGACTGGAGGGCCATCCGGTCCGGGTGGGCGCCACGTGATCTGTGTGGGTCAGGCTGGGACGAGTCAGCCGCCGGTGATCGCCGGTGGTGATCGACCATCTCGGCCGGGCGCGGTCTGCGCCGGCGGTGACACCGGTACGTGCGGTGGCGCAGCAGCGGTCATGCGGTGGCGGTGGCCATGGCCTGGGTCGAGCGGGTGCCGACGCGGCGGCCGCTGGCCACCGGGTCAACACCCGCGGCGGCAGGGCCCGGCTGTGGAGGTAGCCCCGGGTGGTGTCGCAGCCGAGTTCACCCAGCAGGCGCAGGGTGCCGGCGTCTTCGACGCCCTCGGCGACGTGCTCGGTGACCGCGATCAGGTGGTCCTGCGGGGTCCGGTGCCACCGGAGTGGCGCGGGGAATGGCTGTCCGGTTGCGGCGGCGGCCCTGGGCCGTCGCGCGCACGCACCCTCGCCGGGACGCACCTGGTGGTTGTGCCCGGCGCCTTACACAGGTAACACTGGG
>CAXSIB010000106.1:0-9276 GCA_964237095.1 uncultured Actinomycetales bacterium | reverse complement strand
ACGACCGAGTACCCGAGCTTGCGGGCGGCCTCCTGCTGCAGCGTCGTCGTCCGGAACGGGGCGTACGGCTGGCGGCGGTAGGGCTTGGAGTCCGCGGAGGTGACCGTGAACACGGCCTCGTCCAGACCGGCGGCGAGGGCGCGCGCGGTGGCCTCGTCGACGTGGGCGACACCGGACCCGGTCAGCTGCCCGACCGAGGAGAAGTCCCGGCCGCTGGCCACCCGGACGCCGTCGACGGACACCAGGCGCGCCCCGAACGTCCGCGGCTCGGCACCCGGGCCGGCGTCCAGGGTCGCGTCGAGGTCCCAGTAGGAGGCCGAGCGGAACGCCATCCGCTCCCGCTCGCGGTCGACGACGAGGCGGGTCGCGACCGACTGGACCCGGCCCGCCGACAGCTTCGGCATGACCTTCTTCCACAGGACCGGGGACACCTCGTAGCCGTAGAGGCGGTCGAGGATCCGGCGGGTCTCCTGGGCGTCGACGAGGGGCTGGTCGATGTCGCGGGGGTTCGCCACCGACCGCGCGATCGCCTCCGGGGTGATCTCGTGGAAGACCATCCGGCGGACCGGGACGCGCGGCTTGAGCTCGTCGAGCAGGTGCCAGGCGATGGCCTCGCCCTCGCGGTCCTCGTCCGTCGCGAGGTAGAGCTCGTCGGCGTTCTTCAGGAGGTCCTTGAGCTTGCGGACCTGCACCTTCTTGTCCGCCGGGACGATGTAGAGCGGCTCGAAGCCGTGGGTGACGTCGACCCCGAGGCGCGCCCAGGGCTCGCCCTTGTACTTCGTCGGGACCTCGGCGGCGCCGCTCGGGAGGTCGCGGACGTGCCCGAAGGAGGACTCCACCGTGTAGTCCGCGCCGAGGAAGCCCGCGATCATCTGGGCCTTCTTCGGCGACTCGACGATCACCAGGCGGCGCGGGCCGCCCGAGGTCACGCCGGTCGTCCCGCCCGCGCCGGGTCCCCCCGTGCGCGCCGAGCGCTTCGCTCCGGTCGTCGGTGCCGCCACGGGTGGTCCTTCCTTCCTACGTCGGTCGTCGACAGGGGCGGTGGCCCTCGGGGGGCCGTGCGCCGACGGGCCGGGGGTGTCGATGGTGCCGGGGGTCCGCGTCCGTCGGTCGCCCGGAGCCGCTGCCGGGCGCCGTCACCGTAGCCGCCCGATCACCGTGACGGCGGCCGGAGCGGTCCCGACGGGGGGCGGCGCGCCCCCGCGTCCGGGTCCGCTCAGGCCGCGCCGGCCCCGGTGATGGCGTCGATCTCCGCCGCGGAGAGCTCCAGCTCCACCCCGGCGACCAGCGGCTCGAGCTGCTCCGGGGTCCGCGCGGAGGCGATCGGCACGGCGCCCGTGGAGCGCAGCCACGCGAGGGCGATCGAGGCGATCGCGACGCCGCGGCCCTCCGCGACCCCGCGGACCGCGTCCAGGACCGCCCAGCCGTGGTCGTTCATCAGGGTGCCGGCGATCTTCCCGGCGCGGGCGGACTCGGGCAGATCGCCACCGCGGGTGTACTTGCCGGTGAGGAAGCCGCTGGCCAGCGTCGAGTACGGCAGCCGCAGGATGCCGCGGTCGCGGGCCAGCGCCGCCACCGCCGGGTCGTCGGCGACGACGGCGCTCTCCTCGTTCTGGATCGCGGCGGGCAGCGGCAGCCCCTCGGCGTCCGCGTGCGCGACCGCGGCGACGAGTCGGTCGGCCCCCCAGTTGGACAGTCCGTAGGCCCCGACGCTGCCGTCGGCGACCAGCCCGGCGAACGTGTCGACGATCTCCTCGACCGGCCGCTCGGGCTCGTCGCGGTGGGCGTAGTAGAGAGCCACCGAGTCGGCCTGCAGGCGCCGCAGGGACGCGGTGAGCGCCGAGCGCACCGAGTGAGCGGACAGGTCCTCGCCGCCGAGCATGCCGACCTTCGTCGCGATGTGGACCGACCCGTGGTGCTCCCGCGCGGTCAGCCAGCGACCGAGGATCGACTCGCTCTCGCCGCCGCTGTTGCCCTCGACCCAGGCCGAGTAGACGTTCGCGGTGTCCACGAAGTTGCCGCCGGCCGCCACGTAGGCGTCCAGGACGACCACCGACGCGGCCTCGTCGGCGGTCCAGCCGAAGACGTTGCCGCCGAGGTTGAGGGGGAAGACGCCCACGCCGCCGGCGCCGAGCGGCACGAGGCCGGTGCCGGCGGAGGCGGTGCGCAGGGCGGTCGAGGACCCGGTGGAGAGGCTCATGTCTGTGACAGGGCGGCGGCCGGCGGCGGTATTCCCGGCCTGGTCCGGCGGTCAGCTCCGGGGCGGCGCCGTGGACCGGCGGACGACCAGCTGGGTGGCCAGCTCGAGGTGGTGGGACTCGAGGGTCTCCCCGTCCAGCAGCCGGTGCAGCGTCCGGACCGCGAGGCGGCCGATGTCCTGCAGCGGGGCGTGGACCGTGGTCAGGGCGGGGGTCGCCCAGCGGGCCAGGTGGCTGTCGTCGAACCCGACGACGCTGACGTCCTCGGGGACCCGCAGCCCGGCCGCGTCGGCGGCCTGCAGCACACCGAGCGCCGTCACGTCGGCCACCGCGAAGATCCCCGTCGGCGGCACGGCGCGGGCCAGCAGCGCGGCCCCGAGGACCAGCCCGGCCTGGAAGGTGAAGTCGCCGTCCACGACGAGGTCGGCGTCCACGGTGAGCTCCGCCCGTTCCGCGGCCGCGCGGAACCCGTGCCGCCGCGCGAGGTCGACCACGGCGCCGGCCGGGCCGCCCACATAGGCGAGGCGGCGGTGGCCGAGGTCGATGAGGTGCTGCGCCGCGGCGAAGCCACCCGCCCAGTTGGTGGCCCCGATGCTCGTCACCCCGGGGGTCGGGCTGTGGACCGGGTCGATGACGACGACGGGGATCCGAGCCCGGGTGAAGGTCTGGACGTCGCGCGCCGTCAGGTCGGTCGTCACGAGCACGGCGCCGTCGTAGCCGGCCGCCACCAGTCGGCGCGCCCAGAGGTCCCCCCGGTTCGAGTGCCCGCCCGGGGTCAGCCGGCCGACGAGCACGTCGGTGTCGTCGACGTCGGTGATGCCCTTGATCAGCTCCGCGGTGTACGGGCTCATGAAGTCGTTGAACAGCAGGGCGAACCGCCGGTGCCCCGCGAGCGGGCGGCGCCGCACCGTCGGCACGTACCCGGTCTCGGCCAGCAGCTGCTGCACGTGCGCCCGGGTCGGCGCCGACACGTCGTCCCGGCCGTTGAGGACCTTCGAGACCGTGGCGGTCGACACCCCCGCCAGGGCGGCGACGTGGGCCAGCGTCGGCCGGACGCGGCGGCCGGCAGCGGCCATGGGCGTCTCCGTCGAGGTCGGGCGCCGCACCGCGGCGGCGGCGCCCGGCGGTCGGGTCAGCCGGGTGCGGTCGAGACGGCCACTCTGACACAGGGCCGCCCCGCCCAGGCCGCCCGGTCGGGCGCGCCGGACGGTGGTCCGCCGGGTGTCGCGGCGGGCCGGGTGTCCGGGTGTTTCGGAGTGCTGCGGGCACATCTGTTGGTGTCTTGACTTCCCCGGACGGCGGTCCTAGCTTCAGCAGCGCAGCTCGCCGACTTGCGAAACATTTCGACTGCCGATGGGGACAGCTTCGATGGGTGCGACCTCGACCGACACCACCGCCGGCGCGACCGGCCCGGACGACGACCGCCAGGTGCACGTGCAGACCCGCGGGTCGCAGCTCCTCGACGGGCACGGGCAGCCGATCCGGTTCCGGGGGGTGTGCATCGGCGGCTGGCTCAACATGGAGAACTTCATCACCGGCTACCCGGCGAGTGAGTCCCTCATGCGCTCGGCGGTCCGCCGGGTCCTCGGCGACGACCGGTCCGCGGAGTTCTTCGAGCAGCTGCTGACGAGCTTCTTCGCCGAGGGCGACGCCGCGTTCCTCGCGGCCAACGGGATCAACTCCGTGCGGATCCCGGTCAACTACCGGCACCTGGAGAGCGACGCCGACCCGTTCAGGGTCATCGAGGACGGGTTCCGGCACCTCGACCGGGCGATCGCCGCCTGCGCGGCCCACGGGATCTACTCGGTCATCGACCTGCACGCCCTGCCCGGCAGCCAGAACCAGCACTGGCACTCCGACAACTCCACCCACCGGGCCCTCTTCTGGGAGCACCGCCACTTCCAGGACCGCGTCGTCAGCCTGTGGGAGCACATCGCGGACCACTACAGGGACAACGTCTGGGTGGCCGGGTACAACCTCATCAACGAACCGGCGGACGAGTCGCGCGCCGTGGTGGGCCCGTTCTACCAGCGCCTCGTCGACGCGATCCGGGCCGTGGACCCGCGCCACACCCTGTTCATCGACGGGAACACCTACTCCACCGAGTTCGACGTGTTCGGCGAGCCGTGGCCCAACACCGTCTACACCTGCCACGACTACGTGCCGGCCGGCCTCGGCCGGGGCGGCGCATACGACCGGCCCGCGGTGGAACGGAAGTTCCGCACCCGCTCGGGGTACGCGCGGACGACCGGCACCCCGGTCTACGTCGGTGAGTTCGGCCCGATCTACACCGGCGACGAGGCCGTCGACGCCCAGCGCTACGGGATCCTCGCGGACCAGCTGGACATCTACCGCGAGGCCGACGCCGGCTGGGCCATCTGGATGTACAAGGACCTCGGCCGCCAGGGGCTCGTGCACCCGCGCGCCGACACCCCCTACCGCCGCCTCGTCGCCGACCTGGTCGCCAAGAAGGACCGCCTCGGGGTCGACCAGTGGGGCAGCGACGGCCAGGGCCCGCGCGACGTCACGCAGCCGGTGCAGGACCTCGTGGCCCGCGAGTTCCCCGGGTTCGACCCCTACCCGTGGGGCCGGTTCGACTGGGTGCGCACGCTGCTGCTGAACATCACCTTCGCGCAGCCGCTGGTCGAGGAGTACGCCGAGCTCTTCCGGGGGCTCGACGACAGCGAGCTGACCGCGCTCGCCGGGTCGTTCGCGTTCGAGAACTGCGTCGTCCGCGAGCCGCTGCGCGCGCTGCTCGCCAAGGGCTGAGGGGTGACCGGCCTCGACGGCGCCCCGCTCGACGTCCTCTACCTCGGTGGCACCGGGACCATCAGCGCCTCCTGCGTACGGCTGTCGGTCGCGGCGGGCATGCGGGTGCACGTGCTGAACCGCGGCCACGACAGCGCCGGCCGGGTCCTCCCGCCGGAGGTGCACCGCCTCGTCGGGGACGTGACCGACGCGGCCTCGCTGCGCGCCGCGCTCGGCGACCTCCGCTTCGACGCGGTGGTGGACTTCCTGTCCTACGACACCGAGGACGCCGAGCGGGCCATCGAGGTCTTCACCGGGCGCACCCGCCAGTACGTCCACATCAGCTCGGCCAGCGTGTACGGCAAGCCCGTGCTGAGGACGCCGGTCACCGAGTCCACGCCGACCCACAACCGCTTCCTGGCCTACGCCCGGGCCAAGCTCCGCGCCGAGCGGACACTGCTCGACGCGCACGCCCGGTCCGGCTTCCCGGTCACGGTCGTCCGGCCGTCGCACACCTACGACGACGCGAACCCGCCGCTGCCGGGCGGCTGGACCACCGTCGACCGGATCGCCCGCGGGCTGGTGATCCCCGTCCACGGCGACGGCACGTCGCTGTGGACCGTCACCCACGCCGAGGACTTCGCCCAGGGACTGGTCGGGCTGCTCGCCGACCCGCGGGCGCTCGGGGAGACCTTCCACATCACCGGTGACGACGTCCTCACCTGGGACCAGATCTACACGATGGTCGGGGAGGCGCTCGGCCGGCCGGCGCGCCTGGTCCACGTCGCCTCGGCGCTGTTCCCCGTCGTCGCGCCCGACTGGTTCTGGTCCGACCTGCTGGTGGGGGACCTCAGCCACAGCGCGGTGTTCGACACCACGAAGATCCGCCGGTTCGTCCCCTCCTTCGCCCCGCGGCTGACCTTCCACCGCGCCGTGCGCCGGATGGCCGACTGGCGCACGGCCCACCCCGCGACCACCGGCACCGACCCGGCGACCGACGCGGTGCTGACCCGCCTGGTCGACGCGGCCGAGGCCGCCCGGGCGGTGTTCGCGAGCCACGCGCCCGGGTCGGCGTGAGGCGGCTCCCACGAGGGCGGCTCCCTCGAGGACGCCGCCGCGGCCGACCGCGGCCTGCGGGACGGCACCGCCGTCGGCCGGGCCGTGCTGCTCCCCGCCCCCCCTGACCCACCGGGCTCAGGAGCGCCCCACCGGCTCCGGCGTCCCCACCCGGGGGTCGTCCCGGAGGTCCTCGCCGTCCGGGGTGCGCGCCGGGCCGGGCGCCCGGTGGCGGGGCGGCGCCACGGCGGCGGGCTCGACGCCGGCGGGCTCGTCGACGACGCCCCCGACGACGACGTGCTCGACGGCCGCGGCGGCCGGCTCGACCGACACGTGCGGCAGCACCCGGTCCAGCCACCCGGGCAGCCACCAGTTGGCCCGGCCGAACAGGTGCATCACCGCGGGCACGAGCACGGTGCGCAGCACGAGGGCGTCCAGCAGGATCGCCGAGGCGAGACCGAGCCCGAACTCGGCGATGACCCGCTGGCCGCCGAACACGAACGCCAGGAACACGCACACCATGATCGTGGCGGCCGCGGTGATGACCCGGCCCGTCGCGGCCTGCCCGATGTTGACCGCCCGGTGGTTGTCCCCGGTGCGGGTCCACTCCTCGTGCATCCGGCTGACGAGGAAGACCTGGTAGTCCATCGACAGCCCGAACAGGATCGCCAGCATCAGCACCGGCAGGAAGGCCTCCACCGGGCCGGCCTTCCCGAGGCCGAGCGCGTCCGAGCCCCAGCCCCACTGGAAGATCGAGATCACGATGCCGAACGCCGCGCCGGCCGACAGCAGGTTCATGACCGCCGCGGTCAGCGGGATGACGACGCTGCGGAACGCCAGCATGAGCAGCAGGCAGCCGAGCACGACGATCACCGCGATGAAGAACGGCAGCTTGCCCGAGATGACGCCGGCGAAGTCCTTGAAGATCGCGGTCTGGCCACCGACGTAGACCTGCAGGGTCGTCCCCTGCTCCGCGGCGGGGATGACCCGCCCGCGCAGCCGGTTGATGAGGTCGTCGGTCTGCACCGACTGCGGCGACGTGGTCGGCGTGACGACCACCGTCCGGAGAGCCACACCGGGCACGGCCGGGGCGGCGGCGACCGACGCGACCCCCGCCTCGGCGCCCAGCGTGGTGACCAGCCGGGTGAGCGCCGCCTGGTCCGCGGCGGTCGGGGCCTCCGCCACCAGGAGCAGCGGGCCGTTCGACCCGGGTCCGAAGCCGTCGGCGAGCAGGTCGTAGGCCTGGCGCGTCGTGGAGGAGGCGGGGTCGTTGCCGGCGTCGGAGGACCCGAGGCGCAGGGAGAAGAACGGCACCACGAGCACGGCCATCACCAGGGTGGCGGCGACGGCGAAGACGGCGGGCCGCCGCTGGACCCGGGCGGCCCACCGGGCGAACGCGCTGCCGGCGTCGACGTCCACCGGGCCGGTCTCGGCGAGGCGGCGCCGCTCGCGCCGGCTCAGCACCCGCAGCCCGAAGATCCCGAAGATGGCCGGCAGCAGCGTGACGGCCACGACGACCGCGAAGACCACGACGATCGCGGCCGCGATCCCCACGCCGTCGAAGAACCTCAGTCCCAGCAGGAGCAGCCCGAGCATGGCGATGACGACGGTCCCGCCCGCGAAGACGACGGCCCGGCCCGAGGTGTCCAGGGCCGTGACCGCCGACTCCTCGGGCGTCAGACCCGCCTTGAGGCCGTTGCGGTGGCGGGTGACGATGAAGAGGGCGTAGTCGATCCCGACCCCGAGGCCCACCAGGGCGCCGATCGTCGGCGCGATCATCGAGATGCTCAGCACGTGGCTGAGCAGGCCGATCGCGAGGGTGGCGCCGCCGACCGCGAAGACCGCCGCGATCAGCGGGATCACCATGGACAGCAGCGAACCGAAGGCGATCAGCAGGATGACGGCGGCGGCGACCAGCCCGATGCCCTCGCTGTTCGAGGTCGGGGCGCCGCTGAGGGACTCGATCGCGTTGCCGCCGAACGCGACCTGCAGGTCGGGACCGCGGATCGCCGAGCCGGTGTCGATCACCCGCTGGACGTCGGCCGTCGCGAGTTCCTGCGCCTCGAGGGTGAACGTCACGCCGGCGAACGCCGTCCGGCCGTCCCGGCTGACCTGGGCGGCGCCCCGTGGGCCGTAGGGGCTCGCGACCGCCGCCACCTCCGGCAGCTTCGCGACGGCGGCCAGCATGGCCGCGACCTTCGCCCGGACCGCCGGGTCCGTGACCGACCCGGTCGGGGTGTGCACGACGATCGTGTCGCTGTCCCCGGCGGCCGCGGGCGAGCTGGCGGTCAGCAGGTCGAGGGCCTTCGTCGACTCCGTCCCGGGCAGGGAGAAGCTGTTGGAGTAGGCGGACCCGACCGCCGCGGTCGTGATGCCGAGACCGGCGAGGACCGCCACCCAGAGCACGACGACGACGAAGCGGTGCCGGAAGCACCAGCGGGCGATGGTGGACAGAGCGGGCTCCCCGGGTCGGGCGGGCGGCCGGTTCGGACGGCCGTTCTTCGGTGGGTGTCCTCGGGAGCGCCGGTGTTCCGGGGATCGTGCTGACCCAGGATGGACCCGTCGGCGGCGTCGTGCGGCCGGGCGTCCCGACGCCGTCCGCCCGGCGGGGTGCGGCGGGTCGGGGAGGATGCCCGGCGTGGACGCGGCGGAGCGGGCGGTCGTCCGCGACGGGATCGCGCTCGGCGCCGCGGTCGGGGTGTTCGGGCTGTCCTTCGGGGCCCTCGCGGTGGCGGCGGGCCTGAGCGTCGCCCAGGCGTGCGTCATGAGCCTCGCGATGTTCAACGGGGGCTCCCAGCTGGCCTGCGTCGGCGTGCTGGGCGCCGGCGGCGGGACGGGGGCGGCGGTCGCTTCGGCGCTGCTGCTCGGCTCGCGCAACGGCCTCTACGGGATCGCCGTCGGCCCCCTGCTCCGACTCCGCCGGTGGCTGCGGCCGCTCGCCGCGCACTGGGTCATCGACGAGACGACCGCGATGACCACGGCGGCGGCCGACGGGGCCGGCGCGGGAGACCCCGGGTCCGGTGCGGCCGCCCGGCGGCCCCGCCTGGCCTTCGTCGTGACCGGCGCCGCGGTCTTCACCTGCTGGAACGTGGCCACCCTGGCCGGGGCGGTGCTCGGGCACGCGGTCGCGGACCCCGGCGTCCTCGGGCTCGATGCGGTCGGCCCCGCGGCCTTCCTGACCCTCCTGTGGCCCCGGCTGCGGGCGTCGGGGGCCGGACCGGTCCGCCGGGTCGCGGCGGCCGGGGCGGTGCTCGCCCTGCTGGGTGCGCTGCTC
>CAXSIB010000105.1:0-9357 GCA_964237095.1 uncultured Actinomycetales bacterium | reverse complement strand
GGTTCGCGGGGCCGCTGCTGGCCGGCTGCGGGATCACCGGACGGCCGCGGGGGTCGAGTGCCGGTCCCCTCGTCTACTGGGGGGGCGCCGATCCGGCCGGGGTCGCCGCCCACCGCGGCTACCTGACCGGCCTGCTCGGGGAGTACACCCGCACCACGGGCCGACCGGTCCGGCTGCGCGTCCTGCCGTGGCAGGCCCTGTTCACCGAGCTGACCCGGAGCATCGTCGCGGGCGACGGGCCGGACGTCGCCGAGATCCGCGCGGGCTGGTCGGTGACCCTGCAGGCCACCGGTGGGCTGACCGAGGTGAGCGGCGAGATCCTCGCCCAGCTCGGGGGGCGCAAGCGGTTCCTCGACGCCCCCTGGCACACCGCCGGCGCCGGCGGCCGCCCCGCGAGCTCGATCCCGGTCCGGTCGAGTGTCCGGGTGCTGCTGTACGACCGTTCCGTCCTCGCCGCCGCGCAGCTGCCGGGACCGCCGGACACCTGGGCCCAGCTCGCCTACGTCGCGCCCGTCCTGGCCCGCCGCGTCCCCCACGTGCTCGCGTGGGCCGGGGCGGACCTCGACGCCCTCGTCGCGGACCTGACCGTCCTGACCCGCCAGGCGGGCGGGGAGCTGCTCGCCGGGGAGAACCCCCACTTCGTCGACCCGCCGGTGCCGTGGGCGCTGGACCTGCGCCTCGGGCTGGCCACGACCGCCTACGCCGACCCCGCCGACGCCGCGGTCGGTGACGCCGCCGCTCCCGCCCGGGCGGTCGTCGCAGGCCGGGCGGCGGCGGCACTGGTCGAGAGCACCGCTCTCGGTACGGTCCTGGCCGCTCCACCGGGACGCCGGGGCCGGCTCGCGGTGGCGCCGAGCCCGACCCGCGGCCACGACCCGGACGCCCCGCACGGTCTGCTCCTGCGGTCCCTCACCGGCGGGACCAACCTCGTGGTGCCGCGGGCCGGCCCGCGCGCCGCCGGAGCCTGGCGGCTGGTCGCCCACCTCACCGACGACGTCCGCCAGTCCCGACTGGACCCCGACACGGGCACGCTGCCGGTCGTCAAGCCGGCCTGGGCGTCCCGCACCTCGCCGACCGCCCGGATGCTCTTCGGGATCCTCACCCTCGGCTCGCTGCCGACCCCGGCGACGGTCCACCAGCCCGAGCTGCGCGCCACCCTCGGCGGCATGGTCCACGACCTGCTCGCGGCCCACCCGGGCACGATCCCCGGCCCGGCCGCGCAACGGGCCGCACTGAAGGCCACCCAGCTGACCTTCGACGCCCTGCCCTGACGACCGAGCGGGGGCGGTCACACCGAGACGTGCAGCTCCCGCGGGTCGACGCTGCGGCGCAGGAACGCCAGCGCCAGCGCGGTCACGACGACCGTGAGTGCCACGGTGCCACCGACCAGGACCCCGAGATGCGCCCACGGCACCGGGACCCCGACCACCCGCTGGACCACGCTCCCGTCGTCGCCGGCCGGGCCGTAGGTCGTCTCGACCGTGGTCCCGAGCACGCCGCGGGCTCCGAGCACCCCGGCCGCGGCCGCGAGGACCACCCCGGGCACCAGCGGCAGCAGCGCCTGCAGGAGGACCGCCCGCCCGAGGACGCCGCGCGGTGCCCCCGCCGCCGCGAGGGACGCCAGGCTGCGCCGCCGGGTGACGATCCCCTCCGCGGCCCCGACGAGCAGGCCGAGGACGCCGAGGACCACCGCGATGGTGACCCCGGTGTCGACGACGTGGAAGGCGTCGCGGAAGAACGGGTCCGCCGGGTCGGTCGCGGCCAGGTAGTCCGCGCGGACGCCCTCGGCGCCCGCCGCGAGCAGGACCGTCAGCAGGACCGCGGCATGGGCCCGGCTCGCGTCGAACGGGGCGGCCACGAGCCGGCGGGCGGCGATCAGCAGCGCGGGCCGGCCGGTCCGGGGGGCGACCACCCGGCCGATCAGCGCGGCCAGCGCCGCGGTGCCGCTCACCAGCCCGGCGCCGGTGACGGCGACGAGGAGCACGACCACCGCTCCGGCGGCGAGGACCCCGACGCTCCCGCCGTGCCGGTCGGTGCCGACCAGCACGGCGCGGGACACCGCCAGCCCCGCCGCACCGATCACGAACAGCGCGACCGGCAGTGCCCGCGGCGGTCGGGGATGCTCGCGGCGCGACAGCCCGAACGGACCGACCGTCACCCGCCGCAGGGCGAGGGTCGTCGCCGCCACCGCGCCGACGGGCACCGCCACGACGACCGCGGCCAGCACCCACAGCGGCGGCAGGACGTCGGTGGGCAGTCGCAGGACCGCCCGGGGGTGGCGTCCGAACGACGTCTCCTCGTGGCCGACCGGGGTGTCGAGGGCGACCCGGAGCACCAGGTACGTCGCGAGCCCGACCAGCGACCCGAGGCCGGCCGCCAGCGCGGACTCCCCGGACGCGATCCGGACGGCGTCGCGGGGGGTGGCCCCGGCGAGCCGGACGGCGGCCAGACGGCGGTCGCGGTCGGGCGCGCCGACCCGGGCGCACTGGCCGACGAACCCGAGCAGGGGCAGGCAGAGCAGGACGAGGGCGATGACGATCCCGGGGTGCAGGCCGGGCTGGGTGAGCAGGTCGCTGCCGTAGGGGCCGTCGTCGGCCCGGGTCCAGCCGACGGTGGCCGCCGCGAGCAGGGCCACCGTCCCGCCCGCGGCGCCGAGGGCGGTGAGCACGATCCGGAGCCGGTCGCCCCGCCCGCCGCGGACGGCCAGCCACAGCGCGGTCGACCAGCCGAGGCGCCCCTGGCGGCCGGGACGCGGGGCCGGCGGGACCCGCGCCGCCACCTGGGCCGCGGCGGTCAGTCCTGTCGGCACCCCGGACCGGGCGGTCACCGGACGTCCTCGACGAGGCCGTCGCGCAGCACGATCTCGCGCATCGCGTAGGCGGCGACGCGGGCGTCGTGCGTGACGAGGAGCACGGTGGTCCCCTGCTCGGCGGCGACCCGGACGAGCAGGTTCATCACCGACTCCCCGGCGAGGGTGTCCAGCGCGCCGGTCGGCTCGTCCGCGAAGAGCACCTCCGGCCCCGTGACCATCGCCCGCGCGACCGCGACCCGCTGCGCCTGCCCGCCGGACATCTCCGTCGGCCGCTTCGCGGCGAGCCCCCCCACCCCGAGCCGGTCGAGCCACTGCCGGGCGACGGCGGCCGCCGCGCCGCGCCGGACGCCGTCGAGCAGGAGGGGCAGCGCCACGTTCTCGGTCGCCGTCAGCTCGGGGATCAGCTGGCCGGACTGGAGGAGCACCCCGAACTGGCGGCGGCGCAGCACCGACCGGACGGCCTCGCTCTCGCGGTCGATCCGCCGCCCGTGGAAGAGGACCTCGCCCGAGTCCGGTGCCAGGATGCCGGCCAGGCACAGCAGGAGCGTGGACTTGCCCGACCCCGACGGGCCGGTCACGGCCGCGATCTCGCCCCGGACCAGGTCGATCGACACCCCGCGCAGCGCCGGCGACCGGCCGTAGGACCGGGTCAGCGACCGACCCTCGAGCAGGGTCGCCGTCGCCGCAGCGGCCCGGGCGTCCGCCGTCGCGGTCGCGGTCGTCCCGGGGCGTGCGGTGTCGGTCGTGGCGGTCCCGGCGGTACCGGCGGGGAGGGTGCTCACGGGCGGATCTCCTTCGCGAGGGCGGTGACGCGGTCGACGGTCGTGTCGATCCAGCGCAGGTCGGCGTCGAGGTGGTCGAGGGCGTAGTCCGCGGCGACGACCTGCTGGAGGGTCGAGCCCGGGTCGGTCTTGAGCCGCGTGAAGTCGCGCATCCGGCTCAGGTGGGAGTCGCGCTGGCGGCGGAGGATCTGCCGTGCGGACGTCGCGTCGGCCACCAGCAGGGCGATCGTCACCTTCGCGGACAGCGGGTTGGCGACGAAGGCGTCCGCCGGCTCGACCTCGCCGAGCCAGCGATCGAGCGCGGCCCGCCCGTCGGCGGTCAGCGCGTACAGGACGCGGTCCGGTCCACCGACCCGCTCCCGGGCGACGGGTTCCACGCGACCGTCCCGGACCAGCCGCTCGAGGGTCGCGTAGACCTGCGCCGCCGCGACCGGGCGGTCGAGCGGGAAGCGCTGCAGGTACTGGCGTCTGAGGTCGTACCCGTGCCGGTCGCCGGCCACCAGCAGACCGCTGAGGACATGGTCGAGCGACATGCGCTCACTATGCACGGAGTTACTAGTTCACGCCAGGGCCTCGCGTCCGATCGGCTGGACGGGATCGCGGCGGCTCGGTCAGAGACCGGCCAGGGCGAGGACCGCGCGGACGGCGACGACGAGTCGCGCCAGGTCCGACCCGGTGGCGGCGGGGGCGACGGACCCCTCGACGCGTGCTCCCCCGGCCGGGACGGCCACCTCGGCCCGCCGGTCGACGGTGACCGCCGGGGCGGCGGCGGCGCCCGCGTCGGCGAGCAGCGCCCGCGCGCGGTGGCCCGCCGGCGCCCCGGACCCGGCGTGGCGGTCGGCCAGCCAGTCCGCCACGAGATCTGACCCCGTCGATGCGCCGGCCGCGACCGGTGTCGCCCCGGGGGCGACCCGGGCGAGCACCTGCTCGGTGATCGCGGACTGCGCCCGGTCCAGGTCGTCCCGCAGCGCGGCGCGGGCCCGGGCCGACCACGCGTCGTCCCGCGGGAGCAGCACGATCCGGTCGGCGAGCGCGCCGAGGGCCAGCTCCCGGCCCACGGCGACCTGGACGGCGGCGACCGCGGCGACGTCGTGACCGGTCCGGGCCGCGAGAGCGGTGATCTCGAGACCGCCGACCAGGTCCCCGGCGACGGCGGCGGCGGCCGCGACCCCGGCCGGCACCCCGGCCGAGCGGAACGCCTGCAGTCGTTCGGCGTGGACGCGGGCCGCCGATCCGGTCAGCAGCGTGGGCAGCACCTCGGCCGCTCGGGTCAGCCCGTCGCGGTAGGCCGCGACCGTCGCCGTCATGTCGACCGGCCCCGGATGGCGCCGGACGAGCCAGCGGGTGGCCCGCTCCGCCAGCGTCCGCAGCTCGAGCCGGATCTCCACCACCACGGCCATCGGGACCGCGACGCGGGCGACCGGGTCGGCGGCGTCGATCGGGCCGGCCAGCGCGGCCAGGTGGTCGTCGATGCCGAGGACCGCCCGCGCCGCGGTGTGCGCCAGCAGCAGCTGGTCGACGTCGACGTCGAGCTCGTCGGCCAGGCGCAGCGCGAACGTCGGGCCGGCCACGTCGACGACCCCGTTGACGAGGACGGTCGCGGCGATGCCGGCCGCGAGCGGGTGGGTCGGGGCCGCCGCGCCGAACCGCTTCCGCAGCGAGGCCGGCAGGTACTCCGCGACGAGCGTCGACAGGGCCGGGTCGCCGGTGACCGGGGGCATCGCCGCGGTAAGCTCGCGCCGGAGCCAGATCTTGGCCCAGGCGCTGAGGACCGCCAGCTCCGGGACGGACAGGCTCCGACCGCCGCGGTGCAGCACCGCCAGCTCGGACTCGGTCGGGAACGCGTCGAGAGCCCGGTCGAGCAGCCCCTCGGACTCGAGACGGCGCGCCAGCTCGGCGTGCGCCCGCAGGAGGCTGGCGGCCTGGGCGGACTCCGTCGCCGACGCGAGGTTCTGCGACCGGTTGTCCTCGAGCACGGCGGCCGCCACCTCGCCGATCGCCGCGGCCAGGAGGGTGTCGCGCTCCGCGGTGTCCAGCGTGCCCGCCGACACCGCCTGTCCCAGCAGGATCTTGAGGTTGACCTCACGGTCGGAGGTGTCCACGCCGGCGGAGTTGTCGACGAAGTCGGTGTTGCACCGGCCGCCGGCCCGGGTGAGCTCCACGCGTCCCCGCTGGGTCATCCCGAGGTTGCCGCCCTCGGCCACCACCCGCGCGCGGAGCTGGGACCCGTCGACGCGGACGGCGTCGTTGGCGCGGTCCCCGGCCGCGGTGTGCGGCTCGGCCGCCGCCTTCACGTACGTCCCGATGCCACCGTTGAAGAGCAGGTCGACCGGGGCCAGCAGCACCGCGCGGACCAGCTCGTCGGGGGTGAGGGTCACCCCGCCGGGGGCATCGCCGGTCGCGGCGCCGGTGCCGGCACCGGCGGCCGGGCCGGGCGTGATGGCGAGCGCGGCGCACGCGGCGGCGGACAGCGTGACCGCCTTCGCGTCCCGCGCGAACACCGCGCCCCCGCTCGAGAGCGCGGCCGGGTCGTAGTCGGCCCAGCTCGACCGCGGGAGCGCGAACAGCCGCCGCCGCTCCGCGAACGCCCGCCCCGGCTCGGGATCCGGGTCCACGAAGACGTGGCGGTGGTCGAACGCGGCCACCAGGCGCAGGTGCGGGGACAGCAGCAGCCCGTTGCCGAACACGTCGCCGGACATGTCCCCGATCCCGGCGACGGTGAGCGGGTCGGTGTCGGCGTCCAGCCCCAGCTCGGCGAAGTGCCGGCGGACGGACTCCCAGGCCCCCCGGGCGGTGATGCCCATCGCCTTGTGGTCGAAGCCGGCCGAGCCACCCGAGGCGAACGCGTCGCCCAGCCAGAAGCCCCGGACCGTCGCGAGGGAGTTGGCGAGGTCGGAGAACGTGGCGGTGCCCTTGTCCGCGGCGACGACGAGGTAGCTGTCCTCGCCGTCGTGGCACACGGTCCGGTCGGGGTGCACGGCCGCGCGGGAACCGTCCCCGGCGGCCGGGGCGAGGGTGTCGACGACGTCGAGCAGGCCGCCGACGAACGTCGCGTAGCAGGCCCGCCCGGCCGCGGCGGTGGCGGCCCGGTCGACCGCCGGGTCACCGGTGGACGCGGGCGGGCGGCGCACGACGAAGCCGCCCTTGGCGCCCGTCGGCACGATCACGGTGTTCTTGACGGTCTGGGCCTTCGCCAGCCCGAGCACCTCGGTCCGGAAGTCCTCCGGCCGGTCGGACCACCGCAGGCCGCCCCGGGCCACCGGACCGAAGCGCAGGTGGACGCCCTCCACGCCGGCGCCGGTGACGAAGATCTCTCGCCAGGGCAGGGGATGGGGCAGGTCCGGCACCGCGGTCGGGTCGAGGACCAGCACCAGCGGCACGTCCGCCGCCGCCGGCCCCCCACCGGGCCCGGCCGCCTGCAGGGCCTGGGCGTCGGCCCACCGGGCGTACGCGTTCGTGCGGACCGTCGCCGCGATCGCGGCGGCGAGGCGGCGCAGGATCCGGTCGTGGTCGAGGGACGCGACGGCGTCCAGGGCCGCCGCGAAAACCGCGTCGGCGGTCTCCGGACCGGTGCTGCTCAGTTCGACACCGCTCGGTTCGACGGTGTGCGGGTCGAATCGTGCCTCGAACCGCGCCGCCAGCGCGGCGGCGACGGCGGGCTGCGCGAGCAGGGCGCCGCGGGCGTAGTCGTCGCCGAAGCTCCAGCCCGTCTGGCGGAACCACCGCAGGTAGGCGCGCAGCACGGCCACCGCGGTCCGGTCGAGGCCGGCGGTGACCACGAGGGCCGCGAGCCCGTCGGTGTCGTCGGCGCCGGCGAACGCGGCCAGGAAGGCCTCGCCGAACCGCCACGGCAGCGTCGGTGCGCCCGCCGGGTCCGGGGCCGCCAGCACGACGCGGAACGTAAACACCCACAGGTCGTCGTGACCGGCGAGGCGGTACGGCCGCTCGTCGGTCACCTCGACTCCCAGTCCGGACAGGACAGGGAGCACCGCGGACAGGCTCAGCTCGGGACCGCGGCGGTAGAGGGTGAACCGCCACGGGTCCCCCACGGCGGCCGGGGGGACGAGCGCGGAGGTGAGCCGGGGCGGCCCTGGCCGGTCCGGCCGGTCCGAGCGTCCCGACCGGTCCGGGACCGCGGCCGCGGATCGAGGAGCGTCGCTCTCGGTGAGCTCGTCGAGGGCGAAGACGTCGGCGACGGCGTCGGCCGGGCCGACGTCCTCCCGGTACGCGGCCGGGAACGCGCGCGCCCACCGGTCGGCGAGGGCGTCGCCACGCTCGGGGTGCCGCGCGACCAGCAGGGCGGCGAGATCGGTCCGCCAGTCCGCGAGCCGGCGCACCAGCTCGACCTCCAGCGCCGGCAGGTCCGGGACCTCCGGCGCCGCGGCGGCACCGGCCGCAGCGACACCGCCGACGGCGACCTCGACGGCAGCGGCGGCCGCGACACGGGCGCCGCGGGGTCGGACGAGGACGTGCAGCCGGGTCACCCCCGAGCCGACGACGGCGACCGTCGCCGGCTCGGCGTCCCCGCCCGTCGCGTCCGCCAGGGCGGCCTCGACCGCGGCGACCGCGCTGCTGCCGTGCTCCACGTTCGCGAGCAGGACCACGAAGGACAGGAAGCGCGCGTAGGGGTCCTGCCGGGCGAACACCCGGACGCCGCGGCGGCCGAGCAGGCGCAGGGCGCCGCGGGCCAGCACCGTCAGCTCGTCGGGGCCGGCGGCCAGCAGCTCCGCACGCGGCAGGCTGCCGAGGACCTGCAGGACGCGGAGCCCGTCGTGGCTGTCCGGCTCGGCCCCGAGGGCGGCGAGCACCTGGCGGGCGCGGCGGCGGACCACCGGGACGTCGAGCACCCAGCCACCGCGGTCCTCCGGCGGGAACAGCCCGAGGAAGCGGCGCTCGCCGACCACCCGGCCGGCCGCGTCGAACGCCTTCACCCCGACGTAGTCCAGGTGCGCCGGGCGCAGGACGGTCGAGCGCCGGTTCGCCTTGGTGAGCACGAGGACGGTCGGGTCCGCGGCGTGCCCGGCGACCGGGGCGGGCAGCGGCCGGATCCCGGCCGGGGCGTGGCGCAGGACTCCGAGCCCGGTCCCGGGCACCACGGTCAGCACCGCCCGGGCCGGCGTCCGGCCCCCCGGCGCGTCGCCGCCGGTGTCCCCGGCCGTGGCCGCGGCGGTCTCGTCGTAGCGGTACTCGCGGAAGCCCACGAAGGTCCAGTACTCGTCGGCGAGCCACCGCAGCAGGTCGGCGGCCTCCGCGGACTCGGCCGGGTCGACCCCGGCCGGCGGGGTGGTGTCGAGCTCGGCGGCGAGGGCGAGCGCCCGGTCCCGCATCGCCGGGCCGTCGGCGTCGGTGGCGCGGACGTCGGCCAGCACCGCCGCGAGCGTCGCCTCGAGGGCGCTCCGCGCCGCCTCCTCCAGAGGCCGGCTCTGGACGCGGATCCACGACTCACGCACGATCCGGCCGCCCGGCGGGGTCGGCGGCGGGGCGACCGGGCTGCCGACGCCGACGAGGCGCCCGTCGCGGTCGCGGGCGACCACCGGCCGCGGGTGGAGCAGGACGCGGGCGGTCGCGCGGGCGCCCACGAGGGCCGCGGTGATCGAGTCGACCAGGAACGGCATGTCGTCGGTGACGATCTCCACGAGCGTCGCGGGCGGCTCGGTCCCCGCGGGCCGGACCCGCAGCAGGGTCTCGTCCCGCTTCCGGCACCCGGCGAACGCGGCGTGCTCCGCGGCGGCCGCGGCGCCGCCGGCGGGCAGCAGCGCCGCG
>CAXSIB010000104.1:0-9415 GCA_964237095.1 uncultured Actinomycetales bacterium | reverse complement strand
TTCGGCGGCTGGCGCTACGAGTCCTGCAACCAGGACTACAGCTTCATGCAGGGCGTGCAGGCCGTCGACGCGATCACGACCGGTGGGGCCGAGGACGTCTTCTGGCACCCCGAGCGGTTCTGACCCCTCCCCTCGGAGGGTGCGCCGGCCGGGATCCCGGCCGGCGCCTCAGCCGGCGGCCCACGTCGCGACCTGGACCCCGGTGCCGGCGGGCGCCAGCCGGGTGACCAGCGCCCGGTGGTCGCTGCCCGGGATCGGCTCGACCCACGCCGCCGTCGGGCGCCAGTGCGCGCCGGTCGCGAAGACGTGGTCGAGCGGGGCGCCGAAGAACCGCGGGAGACCCTGCGGCCACGTCGCCACCCCCGCCGCGCCCACGGCCTCCGCCACGTCGCGGCAGCCCCCGGCCGCGCGCAGCGCCGGGTGGTCGACGGTGGAGTTGAAGTCCCCGCCGAGGACCATATCGGGGGCGCGGGTGCAGGTCGCGATGGCCCGGTGGGTGTCGACCGCCCAGACCGGGGTGAGCGTCGGGCTGACCGGCGCCTGCGGGTGCACCGCGACCAGCGTCGGGCGCCCGGGCACGCCGCCGACCGGCTCGGCCAGCACCTCCCCGAAGCCGTGGCCGCCGCCGCCCGCGCCCACCTGGCGGTAGCGGCCGAGGCGGTCCGAGACCAGCAGGGACGTCGGGGTGATGCGGCCCTGCTCGGGTACGCCGAAGACCTGGAACCGCCGCCCCGCGGCGGCCAGGCGGGTCGCCACGTCGTCGGCGAGCCGCGGGTCCGTCTCGGGCATCGCGATCACGTCGGCCCCCACCGCCAGGTACAGCGCGGTCAGCGCGGCCGGGTCCGCGGCCGCGTGGTCGGTGTTGGTGACCACGACCGTGATCCCCCCGACCGGAGCCGCCCCGCCCGGGTGCACGGGGAAGAAACCCCGCTCCCCCAGCACGACCACCTGGCCGAGGGTGGCGAGCAGCCCCACGGTCGCGAGGGCGGCGACCACCGTCCGCACCCGCCGGTGGCGGCGGACGAGGAGGGCGAGCAGCGCGAGCAGCACCGCCGGACCCAGCGTCAGGAGCGCGAACACGCCGCGGAAGGAGATCAGCGCGACCCACGGCCACCGCCCGCTCAGCCCGCCCGCACCCGGGAGCACCACGGTGGCCAGGGCGATCGCCGGCAGCAGCCCCACCGCCGTACCGAGCAGCCACAGGCGGGACGGTCGCCGGGGCCGGCGGACGCGGTCCGAGCCCTGCGGGCCGGCCGAGCCGTCCGGGCCCGTCGGGGCCTCCGTCATGGTCCTCCCCATCACCGCCCGGACCGGCGGCCGGGCCGGGCGCACCCGGTGTCGCACGGTCGACGCCGGCGGGGCCCGGGGCCGGGGCGGGCCGGACGTCACCGTACCCGCCGGATTAGCGTGGCGGCATGGCTGCAGACGCGCGCCGGCCGCGCCGATCCCGGCAGTACCGCTACGGCGCCTGGGCCGGCGGCCCCGACCCGCTGGCACCGCCGTACGACGTCCGGGCCGCGGTCGACGAACTCGGCCGGTCGGTGCTCGAGGGCGGGTCGCTGCGCGAGGCCCTGCGCGAGCTGCTCCGGCGCGGGCCCGAGGGCCAACGCCGCGGCGGGCTCGACGACCTCGCCGCGCGGGTCGCGAAGCGGCAGGCGCAGCTGCGGAAGAGCGGCAACCTGGCCGGCTCGCTCGAGGAGGTCCGCGAGCTGCTGGCGAAGGCCGTCGAGGCCGAGCGGCAGACGCTGTTCCCCGACCCCGGCGACGACGCCCGCTTCCGGGAGGCCCAGCTCGACGCGCTGCCGCCGGACACCGCGCGGGCGGTCGGCGAGCTCGCGGAGTACGACTGGCGCTCCCCCGAGGCCCGCGCCGCGTACGAGCAGATCGGTGAGCTGCTCCGCCGGGAGGTCCTCGACGCCCAGTTCCGGGGGATGGCGCAGGCCCTCGCCGATCCCGACCCGGAGTCGATGGCCCGGGTCAAGGACATGATGTCCGACCTCAACGAGCTCCTCGCCGCCCACGCGGCGGGGGCGGACACCGCCGAGCAGTTCGAGGGCTTCATGGGGAAGCACGGGGAGTTCTTCCCCGATGCGCCGGCGGACGTCGACGAGCTGATCGACTCCCTGGCGCGGCGCTCGGCCGCGGCCGGCCGGCTCATGCGGTCCCTGTCGCGCGAGCAGCAGGAACAGCTCGGGTCCCTGATGGAGCAGGCGATGGGCGACCTGGACCTGGCGGCGCAGCTGTCGGCACTCGGGGACAACCTGCGCGGGCTCCGGCCGGGGATGGACTGGTCCGGACGCGAGCGGATGCGCGGCGAGCAGGGTCTGGGGTACGGCGAGGGGGTCGGCGTCCTCGAGGAGCTCGGGGATCTCGACTCCCTCGCGGAGGCCCTCGCCCAGGACTACCCCGGCTCGTCCCTGGACGACGTCGACGTCGAGGCGGTCGAGCGGCAGCTGGGCGGCCGGGCGGCGGCAGACCTCCAGCGCCTGAAGGACCTCGAGCAGGCGCTGCAGGAGCAGGGCTGGCTGCAGCGGGCCCCGGGCCACGGCAACGGTCTGACCCTCAGCCCGAAGGCGCTGCGCCGGCTCGGCCAGACCGCGCTGAAGGCGGTCTTCTCCTCGGTCCGCCAGGGCCGGCGGGGGACCCACGACACCCGCTCGGCGGGTGCGGCCGGCGAGGCGACCGGGGCGTGGCGGGAGTGGGAGTTCGGCGACGAGCAGCCCCTGGACATCGTCCGGACGGTCACCAACGCGGTGCTGCGCTCGGTGGGCGAGGGGTCGGCCGACACCCGGGGCGCCCGGCGCGGGTCCGTCCGGCTGACGTCCGACGACTTCGCCGTGGTGGAGACCGAGCAGCGGTCGTCCACCGCCGTGGCCCTGTGCGTGGACCTCTCCTACTCGATGGTGGCCGAGGGCCGGTGGGGCCCCATGAAGGAGACCGCGCTCGCGCTGTCGCACCTCATCTCGACCCGGTTCCCGCAGGACCAGCTGGAGATCATCGGCTTCGACCGGGTGGCGCGGCCGATGAGCGTGGCCGAGCTCGCCGCCGTCGAGCCCGACCTGGCCAAGGGCACCAACCTCCAGCACGCCCTCATGCACGCGGGGCGCCACCTGCGCCGGCACCCGCAGTCCGAGCCGGTCGTGCTCGTCGTCACCGACGGCGAGCCGACCGCCCACCTCGACGGCGACGGGGAGGCCTGGTTCGACTGGCCGCCGCGCCCGGAGACGATCCGGGCGACCGTCGAGCAGGTCGACGTGCTCACCCGCTACGGGGCCACGATCAACACCTTCGTGCTCGGCGACGACCCCGGGCTGCGCCGCTTCGTCGACGCCCTCGCCCGGCGCAACGGCGGCCGGGTGTTCGCCCCGAGCACCGACTCGCTCGGCTCCTACGTCGTCACCGACTACCTCCGCGCCCGCCGCGGCCGCCGCGCCGCGGCCTGACGCCGCGCCCGGCGGGTCGTGCAGCCGACCGACCGGCGGTGCCCGAGGGCGTCCGGCCCACCTTCCCGCCGGTCTTCGGAGCGGCCGCCGGGATCGGGTGTTCGCCGACCCGAACAGGCCCCTGATCGACGGCGACGGAGCGGACACGGCCCGGGAACCTGCGGCGCACCGTGGGCGTTGAGAGCGATCTTGGCCCGGAGCCCGGGGCGAGCCGACAACTGACCGGTAGTCAGCACTGCTGACGCTCTGATTTGTAACGAAGTGACCGCGTGGTGGAAATCGACGACAGCACGTCAATGGATGAAATCGACCACAGATCGCGCGGGCGCCCCGCGGTACTGTTCACACCAATCACCCCCCGGTGCCCGAGTCATTCCGCCGCTGTGCCGCCACGCTGTTCCCCGGAGTGCAGCCCACGGTTCCCAGCCCCTTTCCTGACCCCGCGCCATGCCCCGCGCCCAGTGTTGCTGCGCGATGATCCGAGGAGTACCTGTGGCCGTCCTGGACGCCAGAACCGAGACGTCCGCGCGCGCCGGCGCGGCGGTCTCGCCCTACCTGCGGGTCCTGACCACCGCGCCGCGCATCGGCCTCGACCCGGACGGACCCACGGTGTCGGTGGTCGTCCCCACCCGCAACGAGGAGCCCAACCTCCGCTGGCTCGCCCGCCACATGCCCGCGCACGTGCACGAGATCATCCTCGTGGACGGCGGATCCACCGACGGGACGGTGCAGACGGCCCAGGCCCTCTGGCCCGACGTGCGCGTCGTGGCCCAGACCCGCAAGGGCAAGGGCAACGCCCTCGCCTGCGGGTTCCACGCCGCCACCGGCGACATCATCGTCATGATCGACGCCGACGGGTCCATGGACCCCGGCGAGATCCCCTACTTCGTCGCGGCGCTGGTCGACGGCGCCGACTACGCCAAGGGCAGCCGCTTCACCACCGGCGGCGGCTCCTCCGACATCACCGCCCTGCGCGCCTGGGGCAACCGCCGCCTCAACGGCATCACCGCCGTCGTGCACGGGACGGCCTACAGCGACCTCTGCTACGGCTACAACGCATTCTGGCGGCATTCCCTGCCGGCGCTGTCCCTCGACCAGGGCATTCCCGGGACCTTCTCCGACCGCACCCTGTGGGGCGACGGTTTCGAGGTCGAGACCCTCATCAACATCCGCGTCCACGCCGCGCGCCTGAAGATCACCGAGGTGGCGTCCTTCGAGTCCGAGCGGCTCTACGGGCTGAGCAACCTCAAGACGTTCCGGGACGGCCTGCGGGTGCTCCGGACGATCGGCCTGGAGAAGGTCACCCGGATCCGCCGCGGCGACCGCGGGCTGCCTGCCACGGCCTCCTCGGCCGGCCCCGCCCGCCTGGCAGCCGTTCCCGGGCTCCCGACCCCCACGGTCGACCCGTCGGCCGCGTCGGCCGCGGTGACCGCCGTCCCAGTGACCGCGGTCCCGGTGCTGACGGTGGTGCCGAGCCTCCGGTCGGTCGAGCCGGACCCACTGTGGGGCGTCGGTCCGGCCGGTGCGCGACCGGGCGCCGACGACCTCGGACCGGTCCGGTCGACCGCCGACGGTGGAGCGATGTCCTGCACCGGCGCCTGAGCCGTCGACCCGTCGCTCGCACAGGCACCTTCAGTGATCAGCGGGCTACTTGGTGTTCCCGTAGCGTCGACGCCGTGAGAATCGCCGATGGTGCGGGTACCGCCTGTCGAGGGGTGCGCTTCCGTGAGCACTGAGGTCCACCACTCCGAGCCGGTGGCGACCGCACTCTGGTGCTGCAGCTTCGAGCTGGCCGGCGACGGGGACGTCGTGGCCGGCGTGCCCTGGACGGCCGACCTCACGAGCTCGCGGGTCCTGGTGCGCCTGCACGGCGAGCCGCTGGGCTACCTGCCCGCCGAGGTCACCGCCGGTGCGGTCGACGTCGCGGACCTCGTGCGCCGCTCGTGGTCGGCCTTCGGACCTGCGATCAGCGCTCACCTGTCCGTCGAGGGCGCGGACGACCGTTCCGGGACGCGCCCCGCGGCCGCCGGGGACCGGTGTCCGAACCGCTCCGTGGTGGACGGTCCGGTCTCGGTCATCGTGTGCACCCGGAACCGGGCCGAGTTCCTCGCGGTCTGCCTGCGGGGCCTGACCGCGCTGACCTATCCGCTGCTCGAGTTCGTCATCGTCGACAACGCCGCCACCGACGACTCGTCGAAGCAGGTGGTCGAGGAGTTCATGGCGGCCGATCCGCGGTTCCGGTACGTGGCCGAGCCCAGGCCGGGTCTGTCCCGGGCGCGCAACCGGGGAGTCGCGGCGGCGACCGGTGACCGCCTCGCGTTCACCGACGACGACGTCGTGGTCGACCCCGGGTGGATCGACGGTCTCATCCGGGGCTTCCGCCGGCGGTCGGACGTCAGCTGCGTCACCGGCCTCGCGGTGACGGCCTCGGTGACGACGGCCGCCGAGGCCTACTTCGACGCGCGGACGTCGTCGTGGTCCACCCGGTTCGACCCCGAGATCTTCGACCTGTCGGCGGAGCAGCGGCGCGAGCGGGGTCCGCTCTACCCGTACTCCCCCGGGGTCTTCGGCACCGGCGCGTGCTGCGGGTTCGACCGCCGCCTGGTGCTCGACCTCGGCGGCTTCGACGAGACCCTCGGGGCCGGCGCCATCACCCGCGGCGGTGAGGACCTGGACATGTTCCTCCGGATCGTGCGGGCGGGGCGGGCGGTCGCCTACGAGCCGGCGGCCCTGGTGTGGCACCACCACCGCGGCGACGACGCGGGTCTGCTCAAGCAGATGTTCGGCTACGGCTCCGGGCTGTCGGCGTTCATGACCAAGCTGCTGGTCCAGGCCCCGACCCGGGGGGAGCTGCTGCGGCGGATCCCGCTCGGGCTGGTCAAGATGACCCGGATCCGGTCGGACACCGCCCGGCGACTCGACGACGGCGTCAGCGCCCCCAAGGGCGCCCTCATCCGTGAGTTCGCCGGGTTCGCGGCCGGCCCGGCCCTCTACTGGCGTGCCGTCCGGGAGGGCCGCCCGGCCGCGGGACCCCGCGTGCCCACCGCGACCGGGACGGCTGCCGGTCCCCGGACGTGAGCGGGGACACCCGGACCGCACCGGCGGGGTCCGCGCCGGCGGGGCCGGCCTCGGCGGGCACCGCGGCGGTGGGGCCGGCCCGTCGCCTGCGGGCGTCGGCCGGCCGGCTGCTCGGCCGGGTGACGCAGGACTGGGCGGCCAACGCCGACCGGCCCGAGAGCCGGGTCCTGCTCGTCGGGTTCCGGTGTGCGCAGGTCGCCCTGGCGTCCGGCGGGGTCCCGGGCCGGGTGCTCGCACGGACCTTCTACTGGTCCACCTACGTCCTGTACTCCTCGGAGTTCCCGCCCACCCTCGAGGTCGGACCCGGACTCCGTCTCCACCACCCCCACGGGATCGTGCTGAACCCGTACGCCGAGATCGGGTCGAACTGCCTGCTGCGGCACAACGTCACCGTCGGCAACATCTCCGCCCGGGACGGGACGTGGGGCCGGCCGGCCCGCATCCACGACGACGTCGAGCTGGGTGCCTCGTGCATCGTCATCGGTGACATCGACATCGGCTCGGGCGCCCGCATCGGTGCGGGCGCCGTCGTCGTGCGCTCGGTCCCGCCCGGTGCGACCGCGGTGGGCAACCCCGCGGTGGTCAGGCCGCCCCGGCCCTGACCGCGACACTGGCGTCGCGCCCCGGCCGGCGTCCGGCCTAGAAGGGCGTGCCGCCGGACCAGATGGTGATGGGACCGACGGTCATCGCCCGCGGGAACGCCGAGCGGGACGGGTCGCCGGACGTGCCGCCCACCGCGACGTTCAGCAGCAGGAACATCGACCGGCCGAACGGCCAGGCCCAGCCGTTGGCCGCCGCGGCCGCGGCCGTCAGCTCGAACTGGAGGTGCCGGTCGAGGTAGAAGCGGACGCGGGACCCGGAGAACAGGACGCCGTAGCGGTGCGCGCCGTCCCCGGTCGAGGACCGTCGGGTACCTGTCCCGGCGTAGGAGGCGGCGACGGTCGGATCGGCGAGGGTGGCGAGGTGGACCGTGCTCCGCGAGCCGTTCGACTCGGTCCCGAGGGTCTCGAACACGTCCAGCTCACCGCACGCGGGCCAGCCGACCCGGTCGACGTCGTCGCCGACGAGCCAGAAGGCCGGCCACATCCCCGCCGCGATCGGCGCGTGGATGGTCGTCTCGACGTAGGAGCCGGGCTGGACGTGCACCTTGCCCGCGGTGGTCAGCCGGGCACTGGTGTAGTCCCGGGTGATGCGGTCGGCCCCGGTGGCGGACTGGCGGCGCGCCGTCACCACCAGGTGGCCGTCACCGTCGACCGACGCGTTGGCCGTCGCCGCGGTGTAGGTCTCGACCTCGTCGTTGTTCCAGCCGTCGCCGCCGAGCTCGTGGTTCCACTCCGACGGGTCGGGCGGCGTGCCGGCGGTGCCACCGAAGTCCAGGACGCGCGTGGTCGACACCGCGGCGGAACCGGACAGCCCGCAGGCGAAGGCGAGGGCCCCGGCGCGGAACGGGAGCAGGGTGACGCTGCGACGGCTCCAGCGGGGGGTGTCGTGCGGGCGCACCCTCATCACGACTCCCGCTGACCTCTCGATGGGCACCGGCCGGTCCGGCGTCGGCGCCGGGCCCACGGCCCGAACAGCATCCCGCCTCGTCAGCGGACACCTGGACGCGATGCTAAGCGCCGGATCGGCGAACAGTCGGGTGACGAACAGGCCCGACCGGGGGGGTCGACCACCCGGTGACAGCGGGTGCACCGGTGCCGACACGCCTGTCACCGTTGGGTCCACCCGCCGTCGACGGGAGGCGTCGTCCACAGAGCGTCACCCCCTGACGGCGCCCCGTCCTAGAGTTCGAGGGTGACGGTGGCGATCGGGCGGGGGCGGTTCGTGCTGCTCGTGGCCGCCGCTCCCGTCGCCGCGCTCGTGGTGCTGCGGGCGTCCACCGCGTCGCGGGGTGACGCCGCCCCGGCCCTCGCGCCGGGGGCGCTCCCGGTCGCGGCCGACCAGGCCTCCCCCGGCGCTGACCCGGTCCGGAGCGTGGCGCCCGACGCCCCGACGGACCTGGTCGCCCGAGCGGGCGTCGGGTCGGCCACGGTGTCGTTCGTCCTGCCCCGCCCGGCCGGGGCGGGCACCTCCTACACCGTCACCGCGACCAGGGTCTGACCCCTCGCCGCCTGAACCGGCGCAGCCCGCGTGCACCTGCTCAGGTCCGGCACAGCCGGCGCGCCGCACACTCGAAACGGCCCCCGGCGTCCCGGCGGCCGGAGCTCCCGACCCCGGCGGTCGGACCACGGAGGCAGCAGGTGCACACCGACCTCGTCGCGACCGGCTCGCGGTCGCCGATCGTCGTGGACGACCTGCCGGCCGGCGACTACCTCTTCACGGTCACGGCGACCGACGGGACCGGGGCGCGGACGACACGCACCACCACGGTGCCCGTCGCGGTCACCCAGGTCCTCAACCCCGCCGCCACCCCGGGGCTCCGCGACACCACCGTCGAGCCCGCCCGGGCGGTCACCCTCGGCCGGGTGAGCGGGATCCGCCCGCCGGCCGGAACCGAGCTGGGCACGGCCTTCACGATCAGCCGGCGCGGATCGGGGGGCACCGGGGCCCCCCGGGTCCGGTTCGCGCTGCACGCACCGACCGGGCTCACGCCTGGTACGCGGGTGACGGTCTCCCTGTGGGTGCTCAACAACGGCGCCGCACCGGTGGCCTGCGCGGTCGTCCTGGCCGGCGGCCGCCACGGGGTCGCTGCCGCCACCGGGGCGGCGCGCGCCACGATCCCGCCCGACTCGCCGTGGGTCCGCTTCAGCCACGACACCACCGTCTCCACCGCGGGCACGGCCGGCACCGCGGTCGTCCTGCAGCTGCCCGCCGACGGACCGCTGGACCTCCGGGTGACGGGGGTGTCGGTCGCCGCCGGCCGGCCGGCCGTCCCCGCGGTGGCGGTCCGCCCC
>CAXSIB010000103.1:0-9419 GCA_964237095.1 uncultured Actinomycetales bacterium | reverse complement strand
GCTGTGCAGCACGCCGACCTGGGCCGCGCGCTGGCCGCGACGGGGGTCGAGGTCCCGACGGCCGCGGAGCTCGAGCCGGTCTGGCTCCGGGCGATCACCCGCCCGCCGACGGCCCGCCACCGGGTGTTCGTCGCGGTCGAGGCCGACCGCGTCCGCGGCTTCGTCGCGACCGGACCGGCGGAGGACCCCGACTCCGACGTCGCGGTGGACGGCGACGTCCCGGCGCTGCACGCGGTGCGCGACGCGATGCGCACGGACCTGCCCGACACCCCGCTCGGCGGGGCCGACGAGCTGCTCGGCGCCCTGGTCGCGGCGGCGGCCGACGCCCTCGCCGCGGACGGGTTCAGCCGCGCGCAGCTCTGGGTCCACACGACCGACAACCTGCTCCGCCGGGTCCTGGACGACGCGGGCTGGACCCCGGACGGTGCCTCGCGGACCCTCGCCGACGAGGGCGACGACCGTGTCGACAGCGACGGGATCGGCGGGACCGACCCGGACGGGACGGGACCCGGGACCGTCGGGCCGGTCGGCGCCGGCGCGCTCAAGCAGGTGCGGCTGCACGTCGGCCTCGTCTGACCCACCCCCACAGACGCCGACGGCGGGCGCGCCCCGGGTCACCCCGGACCGCGCCCGCCGTCGGTCCTCCAGTCGGTCGACCGACCGGTCAGCCGGTCAGGACCCGAGGATCCAGCCGTCCGGCGCGGCCAGCTCGGCCGCCTCGGCCGGGCCCCACGAGCCGCGCGCGTACGGCTTGACCGCCGGGCGGTCGGCGAGCACCCGCGCCACCGTCGTCCACACGTGCGACAGCCCCTCGGGCCGGGTGAACAGCGCCCGGTCCCCGCGCAGCACGTCGTGGACGAGGCGGGAGTACGCGGGCAGCGACGCGCCGCCGAAGGTCTGCGGCAGCGGCAGGTCGGCCTCGCCCACGGTGACCTCCTCCCCCGGCCCGGTCTGCTTGCCGACCAGGGAGAGGGAGACCCCGCCGTCACCGGCGAGGTTGAACGACAGCACGCTGCCGCGCGCCGGGGTGCCCTCGGGGGCGTCCTCGGGCCGCTTGAACAGGATGCTGACCCGCTGCGCGGAGATCGCGAGGGCCTTGCCGGTGCGCAGCAGGAACGGCACGCCCTGCCACCGCTCGTCGTCCACCCAGAGCCGGGCCGCCACGAAGGTGTCCGTCTGGGAGCCCTCGGCGACCCCGGGCGCCTGCCCGTAGTCGTCGTACTGGCCGAGGACGACGTCGGCCGGCTCCATCGGCCGGAACGCCGCGATGACCCGCTCGCGGGCCTTGGCGATCTCCTCCGGGTCCGGCCCGACCGGCTCCATCGCGACCTGCGCGGCCAACTGGATGAGGTGGGTGACGATCATGTCGAGGAACGCGCCGGTCTCGTCGTAGAACTGCGCGCGGGTGCCGATGTCCAGGGTCTCGGGGACGTCGATCTGGACGCTCTCGATGAACTCCTTGCACCAGGCCGCGGAGATCAGGGAGTTCCCGGAGCGCACGGCCTGGATGGCCTGCGCGCCCTCCTTGCCCAGGAAGTGGTCGATCCGGAAGACGTCGGACTCGTCGAACACGGAGTGGGCCAGCTCGTTCAGCTCGCGGAACTCCTGCATGGACGTGCCGAACGGCTTCTCGTAGACGATGCGGGCGTGGGTGTTCAGCCCGTGCTCGCCGATGCCCTGGGTGATGCGCTCGAACGCCGACGGCGGGATCGCCAGGTAGTGGATCATCTCGCCCTGCTCGCCGAGCTGGGCGTGGGCGTCCTCGAGCACCGTCAGCAGCGTGCCCGGGTCGTCCTTGGAGAAGCCGCCGCCCGCGAACAGGAGCTTGGACGCGAAGTCCTCCCACACGTCGCCCTCGGGCTCGGCGCCGAACTCGGCCAGGCTGTCGTGCACCCGCTTGCGGAAGTCCTCGTGGGACACGTCGCCGCGGCCGTTGCCGACGAGGCGCCAGTCGACGGGCAGCAGCCCGTCCTTCGCGAGGCGGAACAGCGCCGGCAGGACGAGGCGGTGCGCCAGGTCCCCGGTCGCGCCGTACAGGACGAAGACCGTCTTCTCGGTCCCCCGGGTGCCGAGCGTCCCGGGCTGGCCGGTCGCGGCGCCGCCGCCGGAGCTCGCGCTGTCGTTGCTCGCGGGGTCGTCGCTCGCCGTGGCGGGACTCGCAGTGCTCTCGGACATCTCTGACCTTCCCGACGGGTGACCGCCGACACCGGACGCGTGCTGCGCCCGTCCGTTGACTCCCCGGCCACGCCGCCGGTCCCTGCTGGGCCCGCCCGCCCGCCGCCGGGCGGCGGGACGCGCGGAGTCCCCCGACCAGCTTGCCCGGAGCGGGGGCGCGCTGCCCGCCCGGCATGCTGCCGCACGCCCGGACCCGGTCGTCCCGGGCCGACCCGGACCGGTGCCGGAGCCTCCCCACGGAGCCGGACCCGGTCCCGCCGGCGGTCAGCCGGCGGTGGTCAGCCCGCGACCGGGCGACCCAGGCCGGGCACGACCCGGGCCCCGGGGAGCCGGGCCAGGACGGCGCCGGGCAGGCGGAGCTTGCTGCCGCGGATCCCGGAGCCGACGACCACCGAGGCGAGCGCGACGACCGCGGGGTCGACCAGCAGCGGCCATGCGGCCGGCAGCCCGACCGGGGTGATCCCGCCGAACTCCATCCCGGACGCGGCGACCGCGGCGCCGCGGTCGGCGAACGAGGCCTTGCGGACGTCCATCTCCCGCCGGGCCACGCGGTTGACGTCGACCCGGGTCGTCGCCAGCACGAGCGCGGCGGCCAGCCGTTCGACCTCACCGCGGCGCCCGGCGAGCACGACACAGTTCGCGGACTCCCCCGGCTCGACGCCGTAGGCCGCGCAGAACGCGGCGGTGTCGGCGAGGTCGGGGTCGATGGGCGCGACCAGCACGCTCGCCGCGGCGGCCGGGTCCTCCCCGGCGAGGGCGCGCAGCGCCTGCTCGACCGCCGGCGCCAGCAGCTCGGGCCGGTCCAGGGCGGGGGTGAGGTCGAGGCCGCTCACACGCGCACGCCCGGGTCGGACTCGTGGGGATCGGCCGTGTGGGGATCGGCCGTGTGGGGGTCGGGCGCGACCCGGTCGGCCACGCCCGGGTAGAGGGCGATCGCCCGGCGGACGGCGGCGCGGGCGCGCTTGCGGTCGCGGGCGGCGTCGTAGGCGAGGGCGAGGCGGTACCAGGTGCGCCAGTCGGCCGGGGCGGCCGCGGTCTCGGCCTGCCAGCGGTCGAAGCCGGCGTCGGCGTCGGCGCGGACGACCCGCCCCGACGGGGTCCGCGGGAGGTCGTCGACGGGCAGCCCGCCCTCGGCCTCCAGGGTGCGGGCGAGCCGGCCGGACGCAGCCCCGAAGCGCAGCTCGGTGACGATGGTGAACGCCCCGACCAGCGGCAGGACGAGCAGGGCGACGCCGAACACGACCGGGACCGTGCGCCCGTCGCGGAGCAGCAGGACCGCCTCCCACACGACCGCGGCCGCGCAGGCCAGCGCGGCCAGCGTCATCACCGCGACCAGGACCCGGGTGCGCACGGCTCAGCCGCCCCCGTCGGCGGCGGTGTCGTCGAGATCGGCGTCGTGGGAGTCGTCCAGGCCGAGGAGCGCCTCGAGCCCGACCGTCAGCCCGGACAGCGCTCCGACCCGGCGGAGCGCCAGCAGGGCGCCGGGGACGAAGGACTCCCGGCTGGTCGAGTCGTGCCGGATCGTGACGGTCTCCCCCGTGCCGCCGAAGACGACCGCCTGCGACGCGACGAACCCGGGCAGGCGGACCGCGTGCACCCGGACGCCGTCGACGAGCGCGCCGCGGGCCCCGTCGGGGTCGTGGGCGGTGGCGTCGGGAACCAGGCCGAACCCCGCGGCGGCGCGGGCCGCCGCGATCCGCTGGGCCGTCCGGCGCGCGGTGCCGCTCGGCGCGTCGACCTTGCGGTCGTGGTGCGCCTCGACGATCTCCACCGACGGCAGGAACCGGGCCGCCCGCACGGCGAGGGCCTCGGCCAGCACCGCCCCGATCGAGAAGTTCGGCGCGACCAGTACGCCGGTCCGAGCCGTGCCGAGGGCCGTGGCGTCCCCGCCGGATCTCTGCAGCAGTTGAGCGATCCGGTCGAGGTCCGCGGCGGTCAGCCCGGAGGTCCCCACCACCACGTCGATCCCGGCGGCGATGCAGGCGGCCACGTTCGCGGCGACCGCGGTGGGCCCGGTGACGTCGAGGGCGACCTGCGCCCCGCTGGCCGCGAGCAGCGACCGCGGGGTGTCCCGCCCGAGCTCGGCGACGACCGTCAGGTCCTCGGTGGTCCGGATCGCCTCCACCAGCACGGATCCGAGCCGCCCGGCGCCCCCGAAGACCGCGACCCGCAGCGGCCCACGGTCCTCCGAGGCGCCGGTGGCCGCCCTCGCGGGCACCGCCGAAGGGACCGTGGGGCCCTGATCCCCGGCCACGTCAGGACACCCGTCGCACGGCGGGGGGTCAGACCAGGCCGGCGAAGGCGGCGTCGGAGCGGTACGGCCCGACCACGGTGAGGGTCGGCGCGGCGCCGTAGAGCTCCGCGGCGAGCGCGCGCACCTGGTCCGGGGTGACCTCGTCGATGCGGGCCAGGTTGTCGGCCACGGACGGGTGGCGGCCCAGCACCAGCTCGGCCTTCCCGATCCGCGACATGCGCGAACCGGAGTCCTCCAGCCCCAGCACGAGACCGCCGCGCAGCTGGCCCTTGCCCAGCTCGAGCTCCGCGTCGGACAGCCCATGGGCGGCGACGTCGGCGAGGACCTCGCGGGCGAGCCCGACGACCTCGCGGGCCTTCTTCGGCTGGCACCCGACGGACACCCCGACGGCCCCGCTCTCGGCGAAGTGCTCGACGAAGGAGTACACGGAGTAGGCCAGCCCGCGCTTCTCGCGGATCTCCTGGAACAGCCGGCTGGACATCCCGCCGCCGACCGCGGCGTTCAGCACGGCCAGGACGAACCGGCGGTCGTCGCCGCGCCGGAGCCCGGGCATGCCGAGGATCAGGTTGGCCTGCTCGGTCGGGCGGTCCAGGACGCTGAGCCCCGGGTGCGCCGCGGGCGCGGTCGGCGGGATCCGCGGGGCCTCGGGGACGCCGTCGCCGTCGAGGAAGCCGCCGGCGGCGAAGGCGTCGCGCACGAGGCGGACGACGGTCGCGTGGTCGACGTTCCCGGCGGCCGCGGCGACGATCCGGGGCGCGGTGTACCGGCGGTGGTAGTAGCCGTTGACGACCGACCGGGTCATCCCGGTGATCGAGTCCACGGTGCCGAGGATCGAGCGGCCGAGGGGGGTGTCGCCCCACAGGGACTCGGTGAACATGTCGTGCACGAGGTCACTCGGGTCGTCGTCGCGCATGGCGATCTCTTCGAGGACGACCCCCCGCTCGCTCTCCACGTCGGCCGCGGTGACGGTGGCGGAGGTGACGAGGTCGGCCACGACGTCCACCGCGAGCGGCAGGTCGGTGTCCAGGACCCGCGCGTAGTAGCAGGTGTTCTCCTTGGCGGTGAAGGCGTTGGCCTCCCCGCCGACGGCGTCGAGCGCGACCGAGATGTCGAGCGCGGTGCGCCGCTTGGTGCCCTTGAACAGCAGGTGCTCGAGGAAGTGGGTGGCGCCGGCCTGGCTGGGGCGCTCGTCGCGCGAGCCGACCCCCACCCACACGCCGAACGCCGCCGAGCGGACCCCGGGCATCGTCTCGGTGACGACCCGCAGACCGCCGGGCAGCACCGTCCGCTTCACCCGGGACGACACCTCGCAGTCGAGGCCGTGCTCGGTGAGGACGGTGCGGGTGGAGCCGACCGGCTGGTCGGCCGCGGACACCACGTTCGGTGTCCGCGACCGGGCCGTGGTGGTGGCTCGGGTCACAGAGCCGGCTGGGCGACCGCGGCGTCGGCGGCCGCGCCGTTCGACGAGCCACCGTTCGAGGACCCCTCGACGGCACCCTCGACGACCGGGGCCAGCGACAGCTTGCCGCGGGCGTCGATCTCGGCGATCTCGACCATGACCTTCTGGCCGACCGAGACGACGTCGTCGACGTTGTCGACCCGCTTGCCGCCGGCCAGGGCCCGCAGCTTGGAGATGTGCAGCAGGCCGTCGCGGCCGGGCAGCA
Organism: uncultured Actinomycetales bacterium; assembly: GCA_964237095.1. GTDB lineage: Bacteria > Actinomycetota > Actinomycetes > CAXTBU01 > CAXTBU01 > CAXSIB01. The sequence continues at coordinate 3,326 of CAXSIB010000103.1, read as the reverse complement.
GGGAGACGAACGCGCCGAACGTGGTCGTCTTCACGACCGTGCCCAGGTAGCGCTCGCCGACCTCCGGCATCGTCGGGTTGGCGATCCCGTTGATGACCGCGCGCGCGGCCTCCGCCGAGGCGCCGTCGACCGCACCGATGTAGATGGTGCCGTCGTCCTCGATGGAGATGTTGGCGCCGGTGTCGGCCTGGATCTGGTTGATGACCTTGCCCTTCGGCCCGATCACCTCGCCGATCTTGTCGACCGGGATCATCAGGGAGATCACGCGCGGGGCGTACGGGGACATCTCGGCGGGGCCGGAGATCTCCTCGTTGATCAGCTCGAGGATCGCGGTGCGGGCCTGCTTGGCCTGCGTCAGGGCACCGGCCAGCACCGACGCGGGGATGCCGTCGAGCTTGGTGTCCAGCTGCAGGGCCGTGACGAACTCCGACGTGCCGGCGACCTTGAAGTCCATGTCGCCGAACGCGTCCTCGGCACCCAGGATGTCGGTCAGCGCGACCGCCTTGGCCTGGCCGTCGACGACCCCGGAGATCAGGCCCATCGCGATGCCCGCGACCGGGGCGCGCAGCGGCACACCGGCCGACAGCAGCGCGAGGGTCGAGGCGCAGACCGAGCCCATCGAGGTGGAGCCGTTGGACCCGAGGGCCTCGGACACCTGGCGGATCGCGTAGGGGAACTCCTCACGCGTCGGCAGGACCGGCACGAGGGCGCGCTCGGCGAGCGCGCCGTGGCCGATCTCGCGGCGCTTGGGCGAGCCCACGCGGCCGGTCTCCCCGGTGGAGTACGGCGGGAAGTTGTAGTTGTGCATGTAGCGCTTGGTGGTCTCCGGCGCCAGGGTGTCGAGCTTCTGCTCCATGCCCAGCATGTTCAGCGTGGTGATGCCCAGGATCTGGGTCTCCCCGCGCTGGAACAGCGCCGAGCCGTGCACGCGCGGGACGACGTTCGTCTCCGCCGACAGCGGGCGGATGTCGGTCAGGCCGCGGCCGTCCATCCGGATGCCGGTACGCAGCACCATGTCCCGCACGCCGGCCTTGGTCAGCGAGCGCAGGGCGGCGGACAGCTCGCCCTCGCGGCCGGCGAACTGGCCGCCGATCTTGTCCAGGACGAGGGCCTTGACCCGGTCGAGCTCGCCCTCGCGCTCCTTCTTGGTGGTGATCGTGAGCGCGGTGGTGAGCTCGTCGCCGACGGCGGCCTCGACCGCGTCGTAGGCGTCGGGCTGGTAGGCCAGGAACGTCGGGTAGGCCGCGGTCGGCTTGGCGGCCACGTCGGCGAGAGCCTGCTGGGCCTCGCACAGGGCGGCGATGAAGGGCTTCGCGGCCTCGAGACCGCCGGCCACGACCTCCTCGGTCGGGGCCTGGGTGCCGCTGCGGACCTTGTTCCAGGTCGCGGGCGTGGACTCGGCCTCGACCATCATGATCGCGACGTCGGTGCCGTTGCCGGTGTCGACGACGCGGCCCGCGACGACCATGTCGAACACGGCGTCCTCGAGCTCGGCGTGCGTCGGGAACGCGACCCACTGGCCGTCGATGAGGGCGACCCGCACGCCGCCGATCGGGCCGGAGAACGGCAGGCCCGCGAGCTGGGTGGACATCGACGCGGCGTTGATCGCGAGGACGTCGTAGAGGGTCCCGGGACGCAGCGCCATGACGGTGACGACGACCTGGATCTCGTTGCGCAGGCCGTCGACGAACGACGGGCGCAGCGGGCGGTCGATGAGCCGGCAGGTGAGGATCGCGTCCTCGCTCGGGCGGCCCTCGCGCCGGAAGAACGAGCCGGGGATGCGCCCGGCGGCGTACATCCGCTCCTCGACGTCGACGGTGAGGGGGAAGAAGTCGAGGTTGTCCTTCGGCCGCTTCGACGCCGAGGTGGCCGAGAGCAGCATCGTGTCGTCGTCGAGGTAGGCGACGGCCGAGCCGTTGGCGAGGCGGGCCAGGCGGCCGGTCTCGAACCGGACGGTGCGGGTGCCGAAGCGCCCGTTGTCCAGCGTCGCGACGGTCGTGTGGACGTCGCTCCCGCTGATCGTGGTGGTGGTGGCGGTCATGGATCTCCTCTGGAGAGGGCGGCGCGCCGGGGCCCGCCTGAGGCGGTCGGCAGCGCGCGGGGCTCGTCGGCCCGCCGCGGGACGCGGTGTGCCGGGCCCGACCGGGCCGCTGTGCCGGTCTTCGATCGAGGCCCACGGGATCACCCGGAGGCCACTACCGAGGACCGGCGGGTGCCGGTGCTGGTCGGGGTGGTGCTGCTCGCTCTGGTGCTGGTGCGGTGGAGCTGGTCGTGCCGGCTGGTGCCGTCGTGCGGGTGGTGCCGCACCGGCCGCCGCCCCGAGGGGGCCGGCGGCCGGTGGTGGTGGTGTCAGCGGCGCAGACCGAGGCGCTGGATCAGCGAGCGGTAGCGGGCCACGTCCTCGCGGGCGAGGTACTGCAGGAGCCGGCGGCGCCGGCCCACCAGCAGCAGCAGCCCGCGGCGGCTGTGGTGGTCGTGCTTGTGGATCTTCAGGTGCTCCGTCAGCTCGCGGATCCTGGTGGTGAGCAGCGCGACCTGCGCCTCGGGCGACCCCGTGTCGGTGGGGTGGATCGCGTACTCGTCGAGGATCTGCTTCTTGTGGGTGGTGTCCAGGGACACGGGCTGCCCTTCTCCGCCCCGGCCCGCCGCAGGCACCCCGGTCGGGGCGTCCGGCGACGTCGGCTGACGATGTCGTTGCGCGGCGCGCCGGCGCTTCTCGCCGGGCTGTGCGGCATCCGCGGCCGATACACGGCACCCCGAGAGTACCAGCGCGCGGCCCACGGCCGGAGACCTCGCAGGTCAGGCCCCGACCCGGCCGGCCCGGGGCCGGCCCCGGGCATCAGGTCGGGCGTCAGGTGGGCAGCAGGTCGCGGACCTCGGTGAGGATCTCGACGGCGTCCGCAAGCTCGTCGCGCAGCTCGACCGGCAGTGCCGGGGGACCGGCGAGACGGGGATCGCGGACGAGTGCGTCGAGCAGCGCGGCCAGCCGGTGCACCTCGTGGAGACGCCGCCGGTACGCGGTGACGATCGGGGCCTCCCCCGCGGCCGGCGCCGCTGCCACTGCCACTGCCGCTGCCTCTCCGGACGGTCGGCGTCCGTCCGCCGGGTGGGCGGGGGGCGCACTACCGGTTCCGGCGGTCGTCGTCACGGGTAGGTACCCTACTGATACCGGGCCCCACCACCACCCGACGGCGACGACCGCACCGACCTCCGGTCCGAGTGGACGGCCACGTGGCAAAACACGTAGGGTCCCTACCCGATGGCACCCAGAACGGGTCGCCACGGACAAGGAGGAGACCCCCATGGGGATCATCGCGTGGATCGTG
>CAXSIB010000102.1:0-9460 GCA_964237095.1 uncultured Actinomycetales bacterium | reverse complement strand
GGGCGCCGGGCGTTCCGGGCTCCCCGCGGGCGCCGTCCGGGCTCACCGGCGCGCCCGACCCAGGAAGAGTCCGACGTCGGCCACGGCGACGACGAGCACGAGCCGGAAGGCCACCCGCGAGCCCGGACCGGCCCGGCCGGACACCACCGCGAGCACGGCGGCCGGGACCGCCAGCGCGGCCGCCGACGCCGCCCGGACGCGGCCGGACCGGGCAGGTCGTGCGGACAGGACACGAGGTGCGGGACGACCGGCTGACCCCCGGTCCGTGACCTCATCCCGGCGATCGCTCCCCCGGCCCTGGTCCGGCGCGGCCCCCAGCACGGCGCCGGCCGCCGCGAGCAGCGCGGCCCCGGCCTGCCGCGACCGGGCGGCCCCCAGTCGCTGGGGCAGCCCCGCGATCCCGTGGGCGAGGTCGTCGTCGATGTCGGGCAGCACGTTCGCGAAGTGCGCGGTCGCGCCGAGCAGCGCGCCGCCGGCGACGACCCAGGCCGAGGCCCGGTCGACCCCGGGGCGCGCCGTGTCGAGGAACGCGGCGAGCCCGCCGAATCCCGCCAGGTAGGGCAGCGGCGACGCCGGGGTCGCCTTGAGGGCGACGTTGTAGGCCCAGCCGGAGACCGCGCACACGAGGTTGCCGGCGCCGCCGCCCCGGGCTCCGCGGCCGGCGGCGAGCGACAGCGGCACGCTCGCGGCGAGGGCCGCCACCGCCGCTCCCAGCACGGTCCGCGGGCTCAGCGCGCCGGCCACCAGCGGCTTGTCGGTGCGGGCGTCCGCGCGGTCGCGGACGGCGTCGAGGGCGTCGTTGCTCCAGCCGATCGACAGCTGCTGGGCGAGCACCGCCGCCCCCACCAGCGGCGCCCGGCGCCCGGCGCCGCCCAGGGCGGCGTACGCGGTGGACAGCAGCGTGACCGCGGCGGTCGGCTCGGGGTGGCACGAGCGGACCAGCGTCCACAGCACGGCCCGGGCGGTCATGGCGTCAGTCTCCCCGGCGAGCCGGCCGTCGGACCCGCGGGCACGTGGCGTGTTCTGCCCGCTGGGCGGGTGGAACACGCCGGTGGTCGTGGGGGCCACCTGGCCCGGGCGGCAGAGTGGCGCCGTGGTGACGCGGAACGACCAGCAGCAGTACGAGGAGCTGGGGCGGACCTGGTGGGACCCGCGCGGCCCGTTCGCGATGCTGCACTGGCTCGCGGCCTCGCGGGCGGCGCTGGTCCCGCCGGCATCCCGCCCGGGCGACGTGCTGGTCGACCTCGGCTGCGGCGGCGGCCTGCTCGCCCCGCACGTCGCCGGCCTCGGCTACCGCCACGTCGGGGTCGACGCCTCCGCCGCCGCGGTCGTGACCGCGCGCGCCCACGGGGTCACCGCCGTCCGCGCCGACGCCCGCCGCGTCCCGCTGGCCGACGGCTGCGCCGCGGTGGTGACCGCCGGGGAGCTGCTCGAGCACGTCGAGGACCCGGGCGCGGTGGTGGACGAGGCCGCCCGCCTGCTGCGCCCCGGCGGGACGCTGGTGCTCGACACGATCGCCGCCGGTCCACTGTCCCGGCTGGTGGCGGTGACCCTGGCCGAGCGGCTGCCGGGCGGGCCGCCGCGCGGGCTGCACGACCCGGCGCTGTTCGTCGACGTCGCCGCCCTGGTCCGGCGGTGCGCCACCCACGGCATCGCGCTGCGGGTGCACGGGATCCGCCCGTCCCTGCCGCAGTACCTCGCCTGGTCCCGCGGCCGGCGTCCCGCGGTCGAGATGGTCACCTCGCGGCTGCCGCCGATCCTGGTCGCCGGCGTCGGCACCCTCGCCCCCTGACCCGGGACCTGCCGCGTGTCGGCGCGGTCGCCGGCCCCGCGACCGTCCGGGATCGACCCGCCACGGCCTCCGCGGGACCCCGACAGCCCTCCAGGCCCTGCCGGCTGCCGACCCCGGACCGCCGACCCCGTGTACGGACCGGCGCCTGCCGGGCTAGCGTGCGGCGGTGGCAGATCCTCGGACGGCCCCGGGCGTGGCGAAGGCGATCCTGGCCGCTCGCGGCCTGGTTCCCGCGCTCGCCGCCCGGGCGGCCGAGGCCGACCGGGACGCCGCGGTGCTGCCCGCCGACATCGCCGACCTGCGGTCGGCCGGGCTCGCGGGGCTGATGGTGCCCGTGGAGATGGGCGGAGTCGGGGCCGGGTTCGCCGACTACACCGAGGTCGCCCTGGTCCTCGCGGCCGGGAGTCCCGCGACCGCACTGGTGTTCAACATGCACGCCAGCGTCACCGGCGCGGTCGCGCTCACCCCCGACGAGGTCGCGCTCGCGCTCGGCGCGCCCCCGGAGTGGCCGCAGGCGCGCGCGGACTTCCTGCGGTCCGCCGCCGACGGGGCGTTCTACTCCGTGGCGATGTCCGAGCGCGGTACGGGCGCCCGGCTCACCGGGATGGCGAGCACCTACCGCTCCGCGCCCGACGGCGGCTGGATCATCAACGCCCGCAAGGCGTTCTGCTCCGGGGCCGGCGTGCTCGACGGCTACGTCGTGGCGGCCCGGGCCGAGGACGACCCGGCCACGGTGTCGCAGTTCGTGGTCCGCGCGGACACCCCGGGCATCACCGTCACCCCGACGTGGGACCCCCTCGGCATGCGCGGCACCGGCAGCCAGGACGTCGCCCTCGACGTCCGCGTCGGGCCCGAGGCGCTGCTCGGCGGGGTCGAAGGACTGGCCCCGCTCATCGCTGCATCCCTGCCCCAGTGGATGGTCGCGTCCTACGCCGCGGTCTACGCCGGCCTCGCGACGGCGATCGTCGACGAGGCCGCGGCCTACCTCCGCCGCCGGGGGCTGACGTCGCTGCCGTCGGCCCGGGGGCGCCTCGGCCGAGCCGACGCCGCCGCCGCGGCGGCCACCGCGGTCGTCCGCCGGGCCGCGCAGCTGGTGGACTCCGACCCGGGCGGGGAGGAGACCAACCGCTGGGTCTGGCGGGCGAAGCTGGTCGCCGGCGACGCGGCGGCGCTGGCCGCCGACACCTGCCTGCAGGCCTGCGGCACCGCGGCCACCCGCCGCGGCGAGGCCCTGGAACGCCTCGTCCGCGACGGGCGCTGCGGGCAGCTGCAGCCACCGCCGTCCGACGTCTGCGCGGACTGGCTCGGCGCCGCCGCGCTGGGTGACGACCCCGACGAGGCCCCGGTCCCCCGGTGGTGAGCCCGGTGGTGAACGCGGTGAACACCTCCCCGGTCGCGGTCGGCGTCCCGAGGTCCGGCGCCCGGATCGTCGGCCTCGCACACGCCGTCCCGCAGCCGATGGACCAGCAGGGACTGTGGGACGAGTTCTTCGGCCCGCGCTGGGACCCGGCGCTCGGGGACTCCCGCGGCGAGCGGCTGTGGCAGTCCGTCGGGGTCACCACCCGTCACGGGGTCGTCGACCCCCGCGCGGAGGACGTGACCGGCTGGGGCACCGGCGCCCGGATGCGGCGCTTCGCGACCGAGGCCCCGGCGCTCGGCAAGGAGGCGGTCGGCGGGGCCTTCGCGGCGGCATCGCTGTCCGCCCAGGACGTCGGGCTGTTCGCGGTCGCGTCGTGCACCGGCTACGTCACCCCGGGCCTCGACATCGTCCTGGCCCGCGACCTCGGGATGGCGCCGGGGGTCCAGCGCCTCGGGATCGGGCACATGGGCTGCTACGCCGCCCTGCCCGGGCTGGGATCGGTGGCCGACTTCGTCACCGCGCGCGCCCGGCCCGCGGTCCTGCTGTGCTGCGAGCTGACCAGCCTGCACATCCAGCCCCCGACGGTCGGTGGCTTCCGGGCGGCGGCCGAGCAGCTGATCTCCCACGCCCTGTTCGCCGACGCGGCCGCCGCGGTGGTGGTCGTCCCGGCCGACCCGGACGACGAATCCCAGCCCGGGCTGCAGGTCCTCGACGTGGCCGCGGTCACCGACCCCTCCACCTCGCCGATGATGACGTGGGACGTGACCGACCTCGGGTTCCGGATGGGGCTGTCCCCGCGGGTGCCCGACGTGCTGGCGCTGCACGTCCGGCCGCTGCTCGACGGCCTGCTCGCCCGCCACGGCGCGACCGTCGCCGACGTGGCCGGCTGGGCCGTGCACCCGGGCGGCCCGCGGATCATCGACGTGGTCGCCGAGCAGTGCGGGCTCGCGGCGGAGCAGGTCGCGGTGTCCCGGGAGGTGCTCGACGAGTTCGGCAACTGCTCGTCGGCGACCGTGCTGCTCGTCACCCAGCGCCTGCTGGAGTCCGGGACCGTGCCGGCCGGCGGGCTCGTCGTCCAGCTCGCGTTCGGGCCGGGCCTGACCCTCTACGCGACCCTGCTCCGCCAGGTCGGGCCCGTCCCGGCCGCCGTGGTGCCGGCCGGGACGGGCCCGGGGTCAGCGGCTCAGGTCGCGACCGGGTAGCGGACGAGGTTGCTGGGCACGGTGCCCGCGGGCGTGGGCGCGCCGGTGTCGTCGACGATGTGGTCGATGGTCCCGGAGTCGTTGAGGGACACCGTCAGCACGTCGTGGAGCACGACCCCCGGGGTGTCGGGCACCTCGAAGGCGCGGGTCGCGTGGATCGTCGGGTCCGCGGTGAAGAAGCAGTAGCTCCCCAGGCCCCAGCCCTCGTGGTGGCGCACCGAGTCCGCCACCTTGTAGGCGGCGTAGCCGTCGACCGGGCCGCGCCGCCAGGCCGCCTGCGACGGCGGGTCGTAGGGCATCTCGTTCTGGAACATCACCGTCCGGCCGCGCTCGCCGTTCCAGATCACGTCGTAGCGCTGGAAGTGCTCCACGAACAGCCCCGTCGCGGTGACGTCGTCGCCGTTGACGACCACGCCGGTGTCCGCGGTGTTGACCGTCCAGCCGACGCCCGTCCCGTGGTCGGCGCGCCAGGCCCACACGTCGTCGAGGACCACGTGGTCGCTGTTGACCTCGAGCGCCACCCCGACTCTCCCGACGTGGGCGCCGCCGATCCGGAAGAACACGTCCTGCAGGCCCGTCGGGTGGGCGGCGTCGCCGTGGCGGCCACGGCCGCGGTCCCGGTCGCGGGCCCGCGCGGACCGGCGGGGGCCGACCTCGAGCAGGACCGGAGACCTGACCGGGCCCGCGTCGAAGATGATCCCGGAGATGTCGACGCCGCGGACGTCGCCGACGCTCATCGCGACGACCCCGTGCCGCGGCTCGATCGTCGCCATCCCCAGCCCCAGCACGATCGTGCCCGGTCGGGTGACCCGGATCGTGTCCTCGACCTCGTAGACGCCGGGGGTCAGGATCAGGTGCTTCCCCTGCCGGAGCGCGCGGTTGATGCGGGAGACGGGGTCGGTGGGCTTCGCGAGGAAGAACCGGTCGATGCCGACCGCGGTACCCGCGGCGGGGCCGGCCTCCCAGGTGGTCCCGCGGCTGTCCCGGCGGGGGGCGGGGACGAAGACGTCCCAGCACCCGTTGGCGTCCACGCGCAGGAACGGCTTCTCCCGCGACACCGGGTCGGTGTCGAGGGTCGTGTACGGCGGGGACGGGAACGACTGGGCCGGGGCGCCCTCGACGCCCGCGAACACCTGGTTCCACACGCCGTTGGACCAGCTGCCGATGCTCGCGTCACGGGTCAGCCACTGCTGCTGCGGGGCGTTGATGACCGTGGTGTCGACGTGGGAGTCGGCGAGGAAGCCGCCGCTCGCGAAGCCGCCGAGGTAGTCGAAGAGACCCAGCTGGCCCTTGACGTCGACCCGGCGCAGCGGTGACGCCTGGGACACGGCCCACCAGTTGGTCCCGCCGGTCGGGACGATCGAGAGGTTCTCCGCGGAGCGCCAGAAGTTGTCCAGCGACGACCGCGCCGGGGTGAACCGGTCCTGGGCCCAGACGATCACCCCGCCGTCGATTACGACGTCGTCCGGGGACGCGCCGAGGCCGGCCACGGTCGTGTAGTAGCCGAGCTGGGCGGTGACCGCGTACGTGCCCGGCTTGAAGAGGAACGTGTACCGCTGGGTGCCGAACTGGTTGGACTCCATGACGGCGAGGGCCGCGTCGAACGCCGCCTGGACGTCGGCGGCGGGCATCGTCGGGTCGAACACCGTGACGTTCGGACCGAAGTCCGGGTCGGTCCCCGGCACGACCGCGGCAGTGGCTGTGGCTGTCGAGGCCGTCCCGACCGCGGCGACCGCGCCCAGGGCGGTGCCGGCCAGGACCGCACGCCGGCTCGGGCCGGATCGAACTCCAGGGTGTGCGGACCCCGGACCGTCGGTCCGGGAGATGTCGACATCGGGGGTGGGTCGGAGGGTCATCGGTGACCGCCTCTCGTCGGAGGCCGCGACCACCGTCCGGAGCAGAGCTGTCCGCGGGCGGTGCACGTCACGGCGGCTGGACCGCGTTGCCCAGCCCCCCGGTTGTATCTCTCGGCTCCCGAGCGGTCAACCCGCCGCGCCTCTCCGGTGCGGGGCCGACCCGGATCCGCACAGATCGACCCGGCCACCGCGAAGCCGGCGGCGAGCGCACCGGCGTCGACGACCTGACCGACCCCGGTCAGCCGCGGTGTCGGCTCACGATCTCGGACACCGAGCCCGTCGTCGGCACCCGCTGGGAGCCGTTCGCCACCGGACGGTGGGTCGCCACCGGCCGGGCGATCACGCCCTCGGCGGTGGGCCGTTCGAGGAGCGGCTCGATGTCGGCGCCGGCGAGCCGTGTCACCGGGAGTTCCTGATCGGTCACCAGGACCTGCTGGCCGCACACCGTCCTGACTTGAGGCTCCAAACTCGGCTCACCCGGGCTGACGTCCACCGGCAGTGACGTATGCGTCACCCCCGGTCGGCGTGACTGGTCTGTCGGCCGACCCGAATCTGCACGGATCGAGCCAGCGGGTTCCGCTCTGGACGCCTCGGCCGGTTGCGTGCAGATCGCGGTCGTCCGCGGTCCCGGGCCGCCGGAACAGCACTCAGGTGCGCGCGAGCTCCCGGTCGGCCGGGCCGGCCGAGCCCGCGGCCCGGTCGAGACCGGCCGGACGCCAGCCGATCGCCGGGGCGATGTGGCGGACGACCGTCTCCAGCAGGTGGGTGTTGTAGTCCACCCCGAGCTGGTTGGGGACGGTCAGCAGCAGGGTGTCGGCCGCGCGGACGGCGGCGTCGCGGCTCAGTTCCTCGGCGATGACGTCGGGCGCGCCGGCATAGCTCCGCCCGAACCGGGCGGTGCCGCCGTCGAGGTGGCCGATCTGATCGCCGTTGCCGCCGCGGGCCAGGTCCCCGAAGTACGCCTCGTCGAGGTCGTCGACGATCGGCATGACGCTGCGGCTCACCGAGACGCGGGGCTCGCGGTCCCAGCCGGCCTTCACCCAGGCCGCGCGGTAGAGCGCGATCTGCTCGGCCTGCAGCTCGTCGAACGGCACGCCGGTGTCCTCCGTCAGCAGGGTCGAGCTCTGCAGGTTCATGCCCTGCTCCGCCGCCCACACCGCGGTCTGCCGGGTGCCGGAGCCCCACCAGATGCGGTCGGACAGCCCGGGCGAGCGCGGCTGCACCGCGAGCGCGCCGGTGACCCCGGTCAGCTGCGGGTTGGCGGCGACCACCCCGGCGCCCTCGATCGCGTCCCGGAACAGGGCCGTGTGGGCGCGCGCCAGGTCCGCGTCCGACGTGCCGTCGGCGGGGACGTACCCGAAGGCCTCGGAGCCGCGGAGGCTGTGCTCGGGCGAGCCGCGGCTGACCCCGAGCTGCAGCCGGCCGCCGCTGAGCAGGTCGGTGGTGGCGGCCTCCTCGGCCATGTAGAGCGGGTTCTCGTAGCGCATGTCGATCACGCCGGTGCCGAGCTCGATCCGGTGCGTGCGGGCGGCCATCGCGGCCAGCAGCGGGAACGGGGACACCAGCTGGCGCGCGAAGTGGTGGACGCGCACGTAGGCGCCGTCGAGGCCGAGGTCCTCGGCGGCGACCGCCAGCTCGACGGTCTGCAGCAGGGCGTCCGCCGCCGTGCGGGTCGCCGAGCCGCGGCCGGGCTGCCAGTGGCCGAAGGACAGGAACCCGATGCGCTTCACGGACATCGGAACGGCGTCCCGACCGGCGCTGTTCCCGCCCGCGGCCGCGGTGGACGGTGCGTCAGGCGACGATCTTCCCGGGGTTGAGGTTCCGGGCGGGGTCGGCGGCGGCGAACAGCCCGCGGACGAGCCCGACGCCGGCCGGGGAGATGTCCTCGGCCAGCCAGCCCGCGTGCTCGACGCCGACCGCGTGGTGGTGGGACAGGGTGCCGCCGGCGTCCATGAACGTCTGCTGGATCGCCGTCTTCACGACGTCGTACTGCTCCAGCACCTCGCGGCCCGCGGCGGGCCCGAACGCGAAGGTGAAGTAGAGGCACGCCCCGGTGCGGTAGGAGTGCGACAGGTGGCACATGACGAAGCCCGTCACCCCCAGCTGGGCGAAGGCCTTGTCCGCGGACTCCTTCACCGACCGGTACAGCGGCAGCAGCCTCGACCACGACGCCGCGGTCTCCGAGACGTCTCCCAGACCGCCCCGGTCGAGCAGGAAGTCGCGGATGTAGGGGGTGTCGAACTTCTTCTGGTCGTAGAGCGTCCCGGGACCGGCGCCGACGCAGATCCCGCCGTGGGCCCTGACGATCGCGCCGACCAGGTGGCGCTGGCCCTTGACGTGCGCCTCGCTGCCCTCGTACCCGATGAACGACAGGCAGAGCGTGTCGAGGTCCCAGCCGCGCGCGGTCAGGTACTTCTTCAGGCCCGAGGAGACCAGCGACGACAGCCCCTTGGAGACCTTCTGCGTGGCGAAGGAGAACGCGGTCTCCCTCGCGTCGGAGATCCGGGTGATCGACGGCGCGGCGTCGGACGCGGCGATCTCCCGCATCGCGGCCACCCCGCGGTCGAAGTCGGGGAAGAAGTAGCCGAGCACGATCCGCTTCGCCGGCACCCGGTGGACCGCGACGGTCGCCTCGGTGATGACCCCGAGCCGACCCTCGCTGCCGAGGACCATCTCCCGGACGCTCGGGCCGGTGGACTCACTCGGCACCGCCCGGGTGACGAGCAGCCCGGCCGGCGTCGCGACCCGGACCGCGCGGGTGATGTCGGAGATGTCGCCGTAGCGGTCGGACTGCATGCCCGAGGACCGGGTCGCGATCCAGCCGCCGAGGGTGGAGTGGGTGAAGCTGTCCGGGAAGTGCCCGAGGGTGAAGCCGCGCGCCGCGAGCTGCCGCTCCAGCTCCGGCCCGAGGACGCCGGCCTGGACGACCGCGAGCCCGGCGTCCTCGTCGAGGTCGAGGACCCGGTCCAGGCGCCCCAGGTCGAGGGAGACCACGATCCGCACCTCGCCCGCGGGCGCCTGCAGGCTCCCCACGATGTTGGAGCCGCCGCCGAAGGGGATGAGGACCGCGTCGGCCGCGAGGACCGCGGTCAGCACCGCCTGGACCTCGTGCTCGGACCCCGGGTAGACGACGACGTCGACGACGCGGCCGAGGCGGCCGGACCGGACCAGGACCAGGTCGCGCAGGCTCTTGCCGAAGCTGTGGATCACCCGGTCGAGGTCGTCGGTGTGCACCTGGTCGGTACCGACC
>CAXSIB010000101.1:0-9481 GCA_964237095.1 uncultured Actinomycetales bacterium | reverse complement strand
GCGGGCGTCCCGGACGCGGGCGGGCCGCCGCCGTCGGGGGAGGCCGCCGCGGTCCCCGGGGTGCTCGGCGGGGCGGACGAGGGCGAGGGGTCGGCCACCCGAGGGACGCCGTCGCGCGACCAGGAGGCCGAGATCCGCGCGGCGTTCCGGACCTACGTGGACGACGTGCGCCACGCCCAGCGGGTCGAGCTCGAGCAGCTCGAGCGCCGCGGTGCGATCGGCCACGAGTCCGCCGAGAAGCTGCGCGGGCGTCTCGACGTCATCGAGCTTGGGCTGCCCGCGGTGCCGCACGTCTGACGGGGACCAGGAAGACCGAGCCCGCCGAGCGAGCTGGGGCTCAGGACGGGTGCGGCCCGATCGGCGCCGCCGGCTGCGCGGCGCCGTGGACGGCCGCGGCCACGGCGGGCGGGGGGCCGGTGATGGACCAGCGGCGGTCACGGGAGTCCGCACCGAACCGGGCGGCCAGGACGCCGAACACGACCGGACCGGCGACCAGGACGATCGCGGTGATCATGCGGACCACCCGCCGACCGACTGAAGCGGTCCCGGACCGGCGGCGAAAGCGCTATCGTCGTACCTCATGCCCAACGATAGCAGTGTCCAGCGCGCCACGCAGGCGATCCGGTCGAGCGCGGTGGCCCTGCGTGCGGGCTCGCGGCTGCCGTCCACGCGCGATCTCGTGCGGGAGCTGGAGGTCGGTCCGGTCACCGTCCAGAAGGCCCTCGCCCTGCTGGTCGCGGACGGCACCGTGGTGACGCGCCCCGGCGCCGGCACGTTCGTCGCGTCCCGGGCGGACCGCACGGCGGCCGCCGACACCGGCTGGCAGCAGGTCACCCTGGGGGCGACATCCGTCGACGCCTCCGCCCTGGAGCGGATGTGCCGGTCGGAGCAGCGGTCGGACCTGCTGCCGCTCGCCTCGGCGTTCACCGACGCGACGCTGCAGCCGGAGAGCCGGCTCGCGGCCGCGATGGCCCGGGCCGCCCGCCGGCCCGGCGTCTTCGGGCCGGGTCCGTCCTCGGGCAGCCCCGAGCTGCGCGCCTGGTTCGCCCGCCAGGCCGGCGCCGACCCCGACGACGTGCTCGTGACCTCGGGCGGGCAGTCCGCGCTGAGCGCGACGGTCCGCTCGGTCGCCCGGCCCGGGGAGCCGATGCTGTTCTCGGTGCCGACCTACCCCGGGGCACTGGCCATCGCCCGCTCGGCGGGAGTCGTGCCCGTCCCGGTGCCCGCCGACGCGGACGGCGTCCGACCCGACCTGCTGGCCCGAGCCTTCGCGGCCACCGGCGCCCGCTCGGTGTACCTCCAGCCCACGTTCGGGAACCCGGACTCCGCGGTCCTCGCCCCCGACCGCCGCGACGCCGTCCTGCGGGCGGCCGCGGACGCCGGGGCCTTCGTCATCGAGGACGACTACGCACGCTGGCTGGGACACGGCGGCGACACCCCGCCGCCGCTGCTGGCCGCCGACACCGACGGCCGCGTGATCACCCTGACGTCGTTGACGAAGGCGGTCGCCCCGGGCCTGCGGGTGGGGGCGGTCATCGCCCGCGGTCCGGTGCTGCGCCGGATCACCGCCCAGCGACTCGTCGACGACCTCTTCGTGTCACCCGTCCTGCAGGCGGCGGCGGTCGAGCTGGTCACCGGCCCCGGCTGGGCGCCGCACCTGCGCGCTCTGGCCGCCGGGCTCGACGAGCGGGCCCACGTCATGAGCCGCGAGCTCGCGGCGCGCCTCCCGCAGTGTGCGTTCGCCCCGCCGCGCGGGAGCATGTCGATCTGGCTGGCGCTGCCGCCCGGCGTGCACGACGGCGACGTCACCGAGGCGGCGGCCCGCCTCGGGGTCGCGGTCGGTCCCGGCTCGCCCTACTGGATCGGGCCGCCGGAGACCGCCCACCTGCGCCTCTGCTACGCCGCCTGCCCGACGGACAAGATCGCCGAGGCCGTGGCCGGGCTCGCCCGGGCCGTGACCGGCGGGTAGCGCTTGCCTCGCGGCCATCGGCAGGGCCGGCGTCGGGCGGCGGGGCCGGCGCCGGACGGCAGGATGGACCCATGCCCCTCACCCCCACCTACGTCCCGGCCGAGACCCGCTACGACGTCGGCGACGGCCACTTCCGCCGCGTCGGGCGCAGCGGGCTGGTCCTGCCGGCGGTCTCCCTCGGCATCTGGCACAACTTCGGCGACGACGTGCCGGTGGACAGCCAGCGGGCCACCCTGCGCCGCGCGTTCGACCTGGGCATCACCCACATCGACATCGCCAACAACTACGGGCCGCCCTACGGCTCGGCCGAGACCAACTTCGGCCGGGTCTTCCGGGAGGACCTGGCGCCGCTGCGCGACGAGCTCATCCTGTCCACCAAGGCCGGCTACGACATGTGGCCCGGTCCGTACGGGCAGGGCGGCGGCTCGCGGAAGTACCTGCTCGCCAGCCTCGACCAGTCCCTCGCCCGTCTCGGCGTCGACTACGTCGACATCTTCTACAGCCACCGGTTCGACCCGGACACCCCGCTCGAGGAGACGATGGGCGCCCTCGACGCCGCCGTCCGCTCGGGGAAGGCCCTGTACGCCGGGATCTCGTCGTACTCCGCGGAGCGGACCCGGGAGGCCGCCGGCATCCTGCGGGCGCTCGGGACCCCGCTGCTGATCCACCAGCCCAGCTACTCGATGCTCAACCGCTGGATCGAGAACGGCGAGCCCTCGCTGCTCGACGTCTGCGGCGAGGAGGGTGTCGGGGTCATCGCGTTCTCCCCGCTGGCCCAGGGGATGCTGACCGATCGGTACCTCAAGGGGATCCCCGAGGGCTCGCGCGCGGCGCAGGGCAAGTCCCTCGACCCGTCGTCGATCACCGACGAGGCCCTCGTCCACATCCGGGCGCTCAACGACATCGCCGCCGCCCGCGGGCAGTCCCTGGCCCAGCTGGCGATCACCTGGACGCTGCGCGACCCGCGGGTCACCTCCGCGCTCATCGGGGCGAGCAGCGTGGCCCAGCTGGAGTCCAACGTCGCGGCGATCTCGGCGCCCGCGCTGAGCGCTGAGGAGGTCACCGCGATCGAGGAGCACGCCGTCGACGGCGGCATCGACCTGTGGGCGGGCTCCAGCCGGGCCTGATCCCGGGGAGCGGAGAGAACGTGGATCCCCAGTCGCTCAGCGACCGGGGATCCACCTCGTCACGACGCGAAGCGCTCAGAGGGCGTGCCGCAGGACGCGGACCCCGAACGGGGACAGGGCGATCGGTCCGACGGCTGGCTCACCCGAGCTGAGGTCGAGCAGCGCGCCCGGGCCCGCGGCCACGATCGGACTGACGGTGACCTCGGTGTCGACGAGGTTGACCAGCCAGGTGAAGCGGACCCCGTCGTCGCGGACCAGGGCGTCGACCACGACCCGGTCGTCGTCCACGGAGACCGCGGGGACGATGCCCGCCTCGGCGGCCAGCGCCGCGTACAGCCGCGGGGTCGCGTCGTCCGCGTTGCCGTCGCGCCGTTGCGACGTCCACCACTCGACCGGGTGCGTCCCGAGGTAGAGCCAGCCCGCCCCGACCGGCCGCCGGACGAGCGCCGGGGCGCCGCCCGCGTCGGTCAGCAGGACCTCGACGTCCTCCGCGACGACCTCGATCGGCAGGTGGGCCCGGGCCTCCTCGACAGCGCCGGCGGCGACGGTGAGGGTGTCGCCGACCGCGAGGCCGCCGAAGGGCCGCGCCACCCTCAGGACCACCACCTCGCCGGTGAGGTCGGACAGTCCGTACCGCAGGCGGTGGCGGACCCCGAACAGGGGCTCGAGGTCCGGCCACCAGGCGCCGCGCTGGCTCGCACCCGGCCCGGCGAACCAGCCCACGTAGACGTGGGCGCCGGCGGCCGCGCGCTCGATCAGGACGTCGAACGTCGGGACGAGCAGGGCCTTGTTCGACGGGACGAGGATCAGGTCCGCCTCGGGGATGCCGACGGACTCCCGGGCGAGCGCCGGCGCGAGCCCGGCCCGCCGCGCGGCGATCCACGCCTGGTGGGTGATGTCGTGGACGGCGAGGCGGTAGGCGTCGTCGGTCATCGGCAGGTCGGTGTCCAGGTAGGCGGGCACCACGACCGCCGTGCGGGTGTCCGGCCGCGCGCACCGGCCGACCTCGACGGCGTCGACCACCCCGGCGAACGCCGCCAGCTCGAGCAGGGCCGCCTTGGGCTCCCCGGCCACGGTCGAGACCCCGAAGACCAGCTCGTAGCCGTGGTGGTCGTACGGCGACTGGTGGCCGAGGTCGAAGTCGGTGTTGTTCCAGCCGATCCACCCGGTCGCGCCGGCGAGGGCGCTGTGGTGGAGGACCTGCCGGTAGTAGTGCCCGGCGTTCTCCTCCGACGCGAACGACGAGGTCAGGCCGAACTCCTCCAGGATGACCGGCTTGCCGAGGTGCGCGAGCTCGCAGACGAACGCGGCCTTGGTCATCTGGCGGACCTGGTCGTCGCCCATCGGGTAGCTGTGCGGGCCGAAGAAGTCGACCTGGTCGAGCTGGTCGCGCAGCCGGAACCCGTTGTCCCGCCCGATGATCTCCTGGGTCCAGGCCCCGTCGCCGAGGGAGACCGGCTTGTCCGAGCCGCCGGCGCGGACCGCGTCGACGCACACCGTGCCCCAGGCGCGCGCGTACTCCCGCGTGGTCGGGCCGCCGTAGAGCGGCATCTCGTTGGAGATCAGCCAGCCGGCCACCGCGGGGGAGTCGGCGAAGCGGCGGGTCATCTCCCGGATGAAGAAGGCCTGCTGGCCCAGGACGAAGCCGTCGGCGTACAGGCTGCGGCCGTCGCGCCAGGACACGTCCCAGTTCTGGCCCGACATGTGCCCGACGATGAACGTGGGGATCGTCGTCATCCCGGTGTCGAGCGAGGCCTGGAGGAACCGCGCGTACCGGGTGACGAACGTCTCGTCGATGGTGTCCGGCGCCGGCTGGAAGTCCGGCCAGTAGAAGAACGACCGGGTGACGCCGAGGCCGTGGTCGGCCAGCAGCCGCAGCTCCTGACGGACGACGGCGTCGTCGTAGGTCCGCCACATCAGGGGGCCGCCGGCCCGGGACCAGAAGTTGACCCCGAGCCACGGCCGCGGCAGGTCGAGGTGGCGGGACGGACGGGGGACCTCCACGGGCTCACTCCTCGGTTGCGGTGCCCACGATCATCCGCGCCGCGGAGGCGGGCCCCGGACAGCGCCTATCCTCGGTGGCCGTGCCCAGCGACGACGTGACCCAGGACCTCCAGGCCCTGGGCGCGACCCTCGGCGCGATCGAGGCGGTCACCGACCCCGGCCGACTCCGGGCCCGGATCGCCGAGCTGCAGGCCGACGTGTCCAAGCCCGACCTCTGGGAGGACCAGGCCAACGCGCAGAAGGTGACGAGCCAGCTGTCGCACCTGCAGTCCGAGCTCGAGCGCCTCGTGAACCTCCGCTCGCGCCTGGAGGACGTCGGGATCATGTACGAGCTGGCCGAGGAGGAGCCCGACGAGGCCACCCGCGACTCGACCGTGGCCGACGCCGACCGCGAGCGGGCCAAGATCCGCCGGGCGGTCTCCGACCTCGAGGTCCGCACGCTGCTGTCGGGGGAGTACGACGCCCGCGAGGCCCTCATCACCATCCGCGCCGAGGCGGGCGGGATCGACGCCGCCGACTTCGCCGAGATGCTGCTGAGGATGTACCTCCGCTACGCCGAGCGCCACGGCTGGTCCACCGACGTCTTCGACACCTCCTACGCGGAGGAGGCGGGCATCAAGACCGCCACCTTCGCCGTCCACGCGCCCTACGCCTACGGGACGATGTCGGTCGAGCAGGGCACCCACCGCCTGGTCCGGATCTCCCCGTTCGACAACCAGGGCCGCCGCCAGACCTCGTTCGCCGGGGTCGAGGTGGTGCCCGTCGTCGAGCAGACCGACCACGTCGACATCCCCGACGACGACCTGCGCGTCGACGTCTACCGCTCGTCGGGCCCGGGCGGTCAGGGCGTCAACACCACCGACTCCGCGGTCCGCCTCACCCACCTGCCGACCGGGATCGTCGTCTCCTGCCAGAACGAGCGCTCGCAGATCCAGAACCGGGCGACGGCCATGACGGTCCTGGCCGCGAAGCTGCTCGAGCGCCGCCGCCGGGAGGACCAGGCCAAGCTCGACCTGCTCAAGGACGGCGGCAGCAGCTGGGGCAACCAGATGCGCTCCTACGTCCTGCACCCGTACCAGATGGTCAAGGACCTGCGCACCGAGCACGAGGTCGGCAACCCGCATGCCGTCTTCGACGGTGACATCGACGGCTTCGTCGATGCCGCCATCCGCTGGCGCCGCGAGGAGGACCCCGGCCGCTGACCCGGCCGGTGCGCCCGCGCGAGCCAGGCGGAGGGTGACCGACCGTTCTGCCCACGCAACCCGCGATCGGCGGCATCGGAGGTCCTGATCGGGTCTTGCGTGGGCAGAACGGTCGCTCATCGGCCGGGCGACCCTTCGTCCACAGGGTCGGGCCCGGCGGCCGCTCTCCCCAGCCACGAGCTGTTCGCTCGCCGGGAGGTGTCCGGACAGGCCACCGTCGGGACGTGGACCCGGTCGAGGCGCTCGTGCGCCGCGGCGGCGCCGGTCGTCGCGGTGAGCTCGTCGGTCTCGGCTGCAGCCGGTACGCGGTGGAGGCGGCGATCCGACAGGGCCGGCTCGAGGCAGTCGGCCGGGGCGGTCTGGTCCTGCCGGGTGCGGCACCTGCCCTGGTGGCGGCGGCCCGGCTGAATGCTCGGGTCGGCTGCCTGTCGGCGGTCGCGCTCGCCGGCGTCCCCGTGCTGGTCGAGCCGTCCGTGCCCCACCTGCTCGCTCATCGCCAGCGCGCCGAGATCGGTGTGCAGTGGCACCGCCGGGTCGGATCGGACCTCGTCCAGGACCTCGCTGGTGCGGTGCTGGAGGTCTGCCGCTGCCGGCCGCGGGTCGAGGCGCTCGCGGTGGTGGACGCCGCCCTCGGCCGGGGCCTCGTCCGCGAGGCGGAGCTCCGCGCCGCTCGACTGGGCCGGGAGCCCGAGAACGTGCAGTGGGTGCTCGACCACGCCGACCCGGAGGCCGGCTCCCCGCTGGAGTCCGCCCTGCGCGGCCTCCTCCTCACGGCGGGTGTGCGCGGGGTCCAGTCCCAGGCCCAGCTGAGCGGCGTCGGGCGGGTCGATCTCCTGGTCGACGGGTGGCTCGTCCTCGAGGCGGACGGTTTCGAGTTCCACCGCGGCCGGGCGGACTACCGGACCGACCGTCGGCGGTCCGGGGCAGCGACGGTCCGGGGCTACATCACGCTGCGCTTCAGCTACGAGGACGTCCTGGGCCACCCGACGGCTTGCGTCGACGCCGTCCGGACGACCCTCGACCGGCATCGGCGAGGCGCCTTCGCCACGGCGATCTGATCGGTGGGCCACACGTCTGCCACTCAACGGCTGGTGAGGCGGCCAGCTGCCCGGATCCGAGCCTTGCGTGGGCAGCGGTGTCGGCCATCTCCGGGCGGGCCGGGGTCGTGGGGTCGTCCGTCCACCCGACGGCGAGCCTGACGCCCGCGCGACGCCCGCCCTCCTACCGTCGAGCACGGCCCGCCGTCCGGTGGGGCACCCCGCGTGACGAGGACGGTGCCTGGATGAGCGTGATCGCGTTCGAGGGCGTCACGAAGACCTACCCCGAGTCCCCGCGCCCGGCGCTCGCGGACGTCGACGTGACCGTCGAGGCGGGGGAGTTCGTGTTCCTGGTCGGATCCTCGGGTTCGGGGAAGTCGACCTTCCTGCGCCTCGTGCTGCGGGAGGCCCGCGCGACCGAGGGCCGGGTGCTCGTCCACGGCCGCGACGTCGGCCGGCTCCCGTCGTGGCGGGTGCCCCGGCTGCGCCGCGGGATCGGGACCGTGTTCCAGGACTTCCGGCTGCTCCCGGACCGGACGGCCGCGCAGAACATCGCGTTCGCGCTGGAGGTGCTGGGCCGGCCGCGCGCGGAGATCCGCCAGGCCGTCCCGTCGGTGCTGGACCTGGTCGGGCTCGCCGGGCGCGGGGACCGCCTCCCCGACCAGCTGTCCGCCGGGGAGCAGCAGCGCATCGCGATCGCCCGCGCCTACGTCAACTCCCCGACCCTGCTCATCGCCGACGAGCCGACCGGCTCCCTCGACCCGGGCACCAGCGTCGGGATCATGCGGCTGCTCGACCGGATCAACCGGACGGGCACCACCGTGGTGATGGCCACCCACGACTCGACGATGGTCGACCAGCTGCGCCGCCGTGTGGTCCAGCTCGACACCGGCCGGGTCGTGCGCGACCAGGCCCGCGGCGTCTACGGCGCGGCCTGAGATGCGCGTCACCCCGATCCTCGCCGACGCCGGGCGCGGTGTCCGGCGCAACGCGACCATGACGGTCTCCCTCGTCGTGACCGTCGCCATCTCCCTGTTCCTCGTGGGCATCGGGCTCTGGACGCACAGCCAGGCCGGCCGGTCGCAGGCCTTCTACTACGGGAAGGCCGAGGTCGGGGTCTTCTTCTGCAACGCCGAGCAGGCCACCCAGTACGCGGCCTGCACTCCCGGCGCGGCGACCGCGGCCGAGCAGGCGGCGCTCACGAAGGCGCTCACCGCCCTGCCCGCGGTGCGGTCGGTGGTGCACGAGTCCCAGCAGGAGGCCTACGACAACTTCAAGGCCGAGTACCCCGACTCCGCGGTCACCGCGAACGTGCACCCGGCGGACATGCAGGAGTCGCTGCGGGTCTCCCTCGCGAGCCCCGACGGCTACCCGGTGGTGGCCGCGGCGATCCGGGGCCGGCCCGGGGTGCAGCAGGTCCAGGACCTCCAGACGCTGCTGAAGCCGCTCTTCGGCTCCCTGCGGGTCTTCGGCCTCGGCGCGGTGGCCCTCGCGCTGCTGCTCGTGGCGGTGGCGGTCCTGCTCATCTGGAACACCATCCGGCTCGCCGCCTACGGCCGCCGCCGGGAGACGGAGATCATGCGGCTGGTCGGTGCGTCGAGCACCGCGGTCCGGCTGCCGTTCGTGCTGCAGAGCGTCCTGGCCGGGGTGGTCGGGGCGGCCCTCGCCGCCCTCGGGCTCGCCGCCTGGGAGAAGTGGGTGGTCCTCGAGCGGCTGCGCTCCACCATCCCGGTGACGCCGTGGATCGGGTGGTCGGAGATGGCCTGGATCTTCCCCGTGCTGGGCGTGCTCGGCGTCGCGGTGGCGGCCGTGCCGGCCGCGGTGTCGCTGCGCCGGTACCTGCGCGTCTGATCGGCACCGCCCCGACGAACTCTGGTTCGTGTCACTCTCGTCACAGCAGCCCCACCAGTCACAGGTCCGTCCTCGTCCCCCGGGAGATCAGCCATGTGTCGCGACTGTGAGCCGGAGTGGGGTGTCGACCGCCGGCGCCTGCTCGGGGTGGCGGGCCTGAACGTCGCGGGCCTCGGCCGGATCGGACTCGGGGCCGTCGGCCTCGCCGGCAGCGGCTTCGGGCTGGCCGCGGTCGCCCGGGCTCCGGGGGCCGCCGCGCTGGTCCCGGCGGCAACGCCCCCGACCTCCACG
>CAXSIB010000100.1:0-9502 GCA_964237095.1 uncultured Actinomycetales bacterium | reverse complement strand
ATGCTGCGCATTCCCTCGCCGCGGCTGTGCACGGACAACGGCGCGATGGTCGCCGCGCTGGGCGCCCTCGTCGCGGCGCACGGGCTGCCGTCGTCCCCGGCCGGCTTCGGCGGGGACTCCGGGCTGCCGGTGACCGTGCCGGTGCTGCAGGCCGGCTGACCGGCCGGGCGGCGGTCTCCGGATCCCAGCAGGAGGTGGAGAGGGTCGGATGAGGATGCACGACGACGAGGTCCACCTCGACACCGACCTGGTCGCGCGGCTCGTGCGCACGCAGTTCCCCGATCTCGCACACCTGCCCGTCCGGGCGGTGGCGTCCGCCGGCACCGTCCAGTCGAGAGGCACCGTCAACGCCGTCTACCGGATCGGCGACGACTGGTGCGCGCGCCTGCCCCGCGTCGCAGGCGGGGTGGTGGACCTCGAGCGGGAGCAGCGCTGGCTGCCGGTGCTCGCTCCGAGGCTGTCGCTCCCGGTGCCCGAGCCGGTGGGCGCCGGCCGCCCGGACGGGTCGTACCCGTTTCCCTGGGCGGTCTACCGGTGGATCGACGGGCGCCCCCACGGCGACGCGGTCGTCGGGGACGAGGACGGTGTCCGCGAGCGGCAGGCGGCCGCGGACCTGGCGCGGTTCGTCGCCGACCTGCGGCGGATCGAGCTCACGGGGGTGGAACCGCCGGGCGGGCGCCGGCCGCTGCACGAGCTGGACGCCGACACCCGGGACACGATCGACGCCGCGGAGGACCGCGTCGACCGTGCGGCGGCGACCGCGGCCTGGGACCGGGCGCTGGAGGCGCCCGCGTGGACCGGGACACCCGTGTGGGTGCACACCGACCTGCTCCGGCCGAACCTCCTCGTCCGCGACGGCCGGCTCTGCGCGGTGATCGACTTCGGCGGCGCGGGGGTGGGTGACCCCGCGGCCGACGTGATCCCCGCGTGGACGGTCTTCGGCCGCCCGGGCCGGGCGGTCTTCCGTGCGGCCCTCGACGTGGACGACGCGACGTGGGAGCGGGCCCGGGGCTACGCCCTCCACCAGGCCGCCGCGATCATCCCCTACTACCGCGAGTCCAACCCGGCCTTCACCGCGCTCGCGGTGCGGACCGTCCGGGAGGTCCTGGCCGACACCGACTGATCGCGGCCGGGACCGGTGGACACCGGGGCCGCGGCGCGGGTCGGGTTCCGGTGCGTCGGGGTGGACGCAGGCGGTCAGAGACCGTCGAACACCATGGCCACCACGCGGTCGATGACCGGGCCCGGGTCGGCGCCCGGTGGGAGCGCGGCCCCCTCGATCAGCAACACCGCCGCGCCGTGGACCGCGGCCCACGCGGCGAGCTCCGCGCCGGCGCGGCGCTCGGGCGGCAGCAGCCCGACGGCCGCCAGCCCGTCGACCGCACCGACGAGGACCCCGTGGGCCCGGTCGGGGACCGCCGCGTCGGGTGGTCCGGCGGCGAACGCCGTCCGGAAGAGCCCGGGCTCGGCCAGGGCGAAGCGGATGTAGGCGGTGCCGATCGCCGCGAGCCGGTCCCGCGCGCGCCGCTCGGCGCCGCGTCGCACCGGCAGGTCGACGAGCGCGGCCTCCATGGCCGCGGCGAGGGTGTCGCGGGCCTGGTCGGACACCGCTGCGAGCAGGCTGTCGCGATCGGCGAAGTGGCGGTAGGCCGCGGTCGCCGACACGCCCGCAGCCCGGGTCACCGCCCGGAGGACCACCCCGTCCGGCCCGTCCCGGCGGGCGAGCTCGGTCCCGGCCGCGACCAGCACGCGGGCGAGATCGCCGTGGTGGTACGGACCTTCGGCGACCGGCACCGGTCCAGCGTCGCAGGTGGCGAGCGCCGGGGTGACCGCCGCAGCGCTCGGGTCGACTCCGGTTGACCCTGTTGACATCGATCGATCGAGCCGTCAGTGTTGACGTTGTCAACATCGGTCTGCGGAGGAGGTCGGCATGGCGGAGGTGCTGCACGGGCGGTGGACGGTGGCCGAGGACGCGGGCGGGGTGGTGTTCCTGATCGGGATGCGGATCAACCGCCTGCGGTCGGTGCGGTCGTGGTGGCCGGTCTTCGTCGCGATGCCGCGGATGCTCATCGAGGCCCGGCGCGACCCGTCCCGGGGGCTGCTGTCCGCGCGCACGTTCGTGTCGGGCCGCACGCTGCTGGTCCGGCAGTACTGGACCAGCGCCGAGGCGTTGCAGGCCTACGCCCTCGACGCCGGGGCCGCGCACCTGCCGGCCTGGCGGGCGTTCAACGTCCGGGCGCGCCGGGCGCAGGGCGCGGTCGGCATCTTCCACGAGACCTACCGCGCGCGGCCGGGGGACTTCGAGACCATCCAGGTCGACATGCCGGCCGGCGGCGCCCACGAGGGGTTCGGCGCGGTCGAGGTCGTGCGGTCCCGCGACCGTGCGAAGGACCGCCTGCGCGCGTGACCCCGCCTGCGCGCGTGACCCCGCCTGCGCGCGTGACCCCGCCTGCGCGCCTGACGGGGCCTTGCGCGCCTGACCCGGTCTGCGGGAGTGACCCGGCCTGTGCGGATGTCCCGGACGATGGGTCCGGCCCGGCCGTCGTCCGCATCGCTACCGTGACACCGACGTCCGTGCGAGGTGGCCGGAGCCGACCCCGTCCCGGGAGGTCCTCGATGAGCAGTCGCACGCACACCGGCCGAGCTGACCGGTTCGACCCGAGCGGAGCCCGGTGAGCAGCACCGGGGGTCGGGGACGGCACGAGCGGGCGCCCCGGCCGCAGGGGTTCTGGGCCGAGTACCGGGACGCGGTCTCGCCGCGGACGGTCGGGCTCGTCGTCGGGGTCCTGCTGCTCCAGCTCGGCTTCATCCTCAGCTACGCCGGGGCTTTCCACGCCCCGACGCCACACCGGATCCCCCTGGCGGTCGTCGCGCCGGCGCAGGTCTCGGCCACGACGGTCGGGCAGCTGGACGCGATCGCGGGGTCGCCGGTGCAGGCGGTGGCCGTGGCGAACCGGGCCGTCGCGGAGCGCCGGCTCCGTGACGGGGACACCGCCGCGGTGTTCGTCGTCGACCCGACCGGGACGACCGACACGCTGCTGACGGCCGGCGCGGCCGGGGCGTCCCTGCAGACCGCGGTCACCGCGGTGCTCACCGGGGTCGACACCGCGCAGCACCGCACCGTGACCGCTCGGGACGTCGTGCCCCTGCAGGCCGGTGACGGCCGCGGCCTCACCGGCTTCTACCTCGTGATCGGCTGGATCGTGGGCGGCTACCTCGTCGCCTCGCTGCTCGGCGTCGCCACCGGCGCCCGGCCGGCGACGCTGCGGCGGGCTTCGTTCCGCCTCGGCGCGGTGGTCCCCTACGCGGTGGTGTCCGGTCTCGGCGGCGCGCTGATCGTCGACCAGTGGCTCGGTGCGCTCACCGGCCACTTCGTCGCGCTCTGGTGGCTCGGGGCGCTGCTGGTCGCCTCCGCGGCCACGGTGACCATGGCGTTCCAGGTGCTGCTCGGCACCCTCGGAATCGGGATCACCGTGCTGGTGTTCGTGGTCCTCGGCAACCCGAGCGCGGGCGGGGCGTACCAGCGGGAGCTGCTGCCGCCGTTCTGGCGAGCGCTCACCGATGTGCTCCCGAACGGCGCGGGTACCGACACCGTGCGCCGGATCGTGTACTTCGGCGCGAACGGCGTCACCGGGCACCTGCTGGTGATCGCGGCCTGGGTGGTGGTCGGCACCGCGGTCACCCTCGTCGGCTCGCACCTGCTGCGCCGGCGGGATCCGGCGGCCCCCGCCCCGGTCGGCCCGGGACCGGCCGACGCCTGACGACCGACACCGGCGGCCCGAGGAGCGGGGTCGGCTGTCCGCCCGTCGAGCTGCCGCGGGCACGGGGAGGCGGGGTCGTGACGGGTGGGGTGGTCGAGGCGCCCCGTGCGCCCACCCGTCCCCGACCCCGTGCGGCTGTGCCCGCGGTCAGGCGCGGCCGAGGACGACGGTGGCGTCGAGGTCGTCGGAGCGGACCACCCGGGGGACCAGTCCGGCGGCGGCCACGAGGGCGTGTGTCAGTGGGGACTGGCGTTCGCTGGTCTCGATCAGCAGGGTGCCGCCCGGCGCCAGCCATCCCGGCGCGCCGGCGGCCACCCGCCGCTGGACGTCGAGGCCCTCGGCGCCGCCGTCGAGAGCCACCCGTGGTTCGTGGTCACGGGCCTCGCGGGGCAGCAGCCGCAAGGTGTCGGTCGGGATGTACGGGGCGTTCGCGACGATGACGTCGACGCGCCCGCGCAGCGCCGGCGGCAGCGGCGCGTAGAGGTCACCGGCGAACACCCGGTCACGGTCGCCGAGGTTGCGGCGCGCACAGGCGACGGCGGCCGGGTCGATGTCGGCGGCGTACACCTCGAGCGCCACTCCACCGGAATCCGGTCCGGTCGGGGGATCCAGTGCCGCCAGCAGGGCGGCCGCGACGGCGCCGGACCCGCAGCACAGGTCGAGCACCACGACGTGCGGGCGGGTACCGAGGGCGTCCAGGGCCGCGTCGACGAGGAGCTCGGTGCGGTGGCGGGGGACGAAGACCCCTGCGTCGACGGCGATCCGCAGCCCGTGGAACTCCGCCCAGCCGAGGACGTGCTCCAGCGGCAGGCCGCCGACCCGTCGGTCGACCATCCCGGCCAGCTCCACCGGGGTCCGCGCCGCCTCGACCAGCAGCGCGGCCTCGTCTTCCGCGAAGACGCACCCGGCGGCCCGCAGGCGCGCGACCACGTCGGCGTCGGTCGGTGGCGTGGTCGTCGCCATCAGGTGCGCTCCGACATCAGCTGCTCCCGGTCTCCGGCGCGTCGCCGTTGAGGGTGGCCTGCCGGTCGGTCGACCGGACGAAGCCCCTGGGTCGCTCCAGCAGGCGGTCGTCGGGTGGGGCGAAGCCGAACCGGGCGTAGAGGCCGTGGGCGTCGCGGGTGTGCAGCAGCCAGCGCAGCTGGGCGCCCGGGCCGTCGTCGATCATCGCGGTGACGACGGCGGCGCCGAGGCCCGATCCGCGCGCCTCCGGCAGCACGAACACGTCGGCCAGGTAGGCGGTCGACACCCCGTCCGACAGTGCCCGCGCGAAGCCGTGCAACGCCCCGGTCGCGGTGTCGTAGGCCGCGACCACCCGCCAGGCGCCGTCCAGCTGCCGCTCGAGGTCCGCGCGCGAACGGGTCCCGTTCCAGTAGGCGCCGGACAGGAACGACCAGACCGCGTCCCGGTCGACCCGCGCGGGGTCGTCGTCGATCTCATGGCTGCCGTACCGGGTCCGCATGGGCGGGAGCCTGCCCGGTGCGTGGCGGAGTCGCGCGCAGATCGACCGCGCGACGGACGACCAGGGCTCTGGCGCCGTCGCGGGTGCGGGTGAGCACGAGGGTCACCGGAGCGTGACCCGAGCCGGGGCTGATGATCCGCACGCGCAGCGCCGGGACGTCGACCTGCACCCCGCGGGCGAGGATCTCCACCGAGGCGGCGCCGAGCTCGGCGAGGCGGCGGCGCAGGACGGCCGGTCGCAGGGGCAGGACCTCGAGGATCTCGAAGCCGGCCGCGAGACCGGCGGCCGGGGCGGGGTCGGCGGTGAGCAGGTAGCCGATGCCCGGCGCGGGGACGCGGCCGTCGACCCGGTGGGCCAGGACGCCGAGGACGCCGGCGCGCAGGATCGACCCGGAGGGCTCGAGGAGCCACTGCCCCGGTTCGGGACCCGCGACCGCCGGGACCAGGTCGGCGCCCTCGTCGGCGTCGGTCAGGGTCAGGAAGCCAGTCCGCGCTGGTGATCCGTCACCCGGGGCGCCCGGGTCGGCCGGACGAGCCGGACCGTCGGGCGGGACGAGCACCGTCGCGCGGCGGCGGATCCCCGGGTCGCTCAGCGCGGGGGACCACACGGCCAGCTCGAGCGTGCTGCCCGCGTCGTCGACCCACTCGGCCTCGCAGCCGGCGGGGACGTCGCGGTGGGCGAGGGCCGGGGTCGTGGTCACGCAGGCGCGGATGCCCGGCCGCGCCAGCAGCTCGCGCACCCACGACCACGGCGGGCTGAACCGCTCGGGATCGCGGATCCGCCCGGCCGCGCCCCGCCGCGCCGGGTCGGTGACCACCACCCCCGCCGTCGAGGTGTCCACCGTCGTGGCGTCCGCTTCGATCACCCGCCCGGACAGGCCGAGCGCCGCCAGGTTGGCCACGGCGGCGTCGAGGGCCTCGGGATCGAGGTCCACCCCGGTCACGTCGAATCCCGCCCGGGCCAGGGCGATCAGCTCGCTGCCGAGCCCGCAGCAGAGGTCGAGCGCCGTCCGGGCGTCCGGCCCGGCCCGCCGCCGCAGCGACGCCGCCCGGTGCGCCGCGACCGACGGCCGCGTCGCCTGCTCGAGCCCGTCGCGCGTGAAGAACATCGCCGCGGCGTCGACCCCGAACCGGCTCGCGGCGTGGGTCCGGAGACCGGCCTGGGTCAGCGCGGCGGCCCGCAGCGCGGGGTCGGTGTCGGGGCACGCCCGGGCGAGGGCGGCCGCGGCGGCGAGGGGGTCGGTGGCCCCGCCCGCGACCGCCACCGCGGCCGTGAGGACCCGGCAACCCGTCTCCGTCCGGAGGTCTGCGACGTCGCCCACCTCCCCAGGGTGGTCGATAGCGTCGCGGTCGTGACCTGCGAGGGACAGCCGAGCTGGGACGGCCCCGGCGGTGCCCGGTGAGCGCCCGTCCGTCGACCGCCGACGAACGGGCCGCGATGGGGATCGCCCTCAGCGCGTCGTGGGGGGTGCTCGGGACGACGAGCCCCAACCCGCCGGTCGGGGCGGTGGTGCTGGACGCGGCGGGTGCGGTCGTCGGGATCGGGGCGACCGCACCGGCGGGGGGGCCGCACGCCGAGGTGCGGGCGCTGGCGCAGGCGGGGGAGCGGGCCCGCGGTGGGACCGCTGTCGTCACCCTCGAGCCGTGCGCGCACCACGGCCGCACGCCGCCGTGCACGTCGGCGCTGCTGGCCGCGGGCATCGCCCGGGTCGTCGTGGCCGTGCCCGACCCCAACCCGGTCGCCGCGGGCGGGGCCGTGGTGCTCCGGGCGGCCGGGGTCGACGTCGAGACCGGCGTCGAGCGGGGGTCCGTCGAGCGCGGACCGCTGCGCGCGTGGCTGCACCGGGTCCGCACCGGCCGCCCGCACGTGCTGTGGAAGGTCGCCAGCACCCTCGACGGCCGGGTCGCCGCCGCCGACGGCAGCAGCCGGTGGATCACCTCGGCACCGGCGCGCGAGCGGGTGCACGTGCTGCGCGCCCAGGTCGACGCGGTGGTCGTGGGCAGCGGCACGGCGCTCGCCGACGACCCGGTCCTGACCGTCCGCCGCCCCGGCTCCGACCCGGCGACCGGGCCGATCCGGGTCGTCGTCGGACACCGGGGGCCGCCGGCCGGCTCGCGGCTCGCGCGGGCCGCGGCGGCCGGGGAGCGTCCCGAGGTCGTGCACCTCGCGACCCACGACCCCGACGAGGTCCTCCACGCCCTCGCCCGGCGCGGGGTCGTGTCGGTGCTCCTGGAGGGCGGGCCGATCCTCGCGGGGGCGTTCTGGGCGGCGGGCCGGGTCGACCTCGTCGTCGCCCACCTGGCGCCGGCCCTGCTGGGGGCGGGCGCGGCGGCCCTCGGCCCGGCCGGCGTGGGAAGCATCGGTGAGATCCTGAGGTTGGAGATCGAGTCGCTCGGCCGCGTCGGGGCGGACATCGAGGTCGTGGCCACGCCGGCCGCGGCCACGGGCTGAGCTGCCGGTCCAGGCGGTCTGCCAGCAGGTCTACGAGGGGCGGGGTCACGTGTTCACCGGGATCGTCGAGGACGTCGGCGAGGTGCTGGACGTCCGCGAGCTGGTCGACGCGGCGCGGATCACCGTCGCGGGCGACGCCGCCGTGGGGGGTGCGCGCCACGGCGAGTCCATCTCCGTCAACGGGGTCTGTCTGACCGTGGTCGACGCCACCGTCGCCGCCGACGGCCGGCCCGTCTTCACCGCCGACGTCATGCGCGAGACCCTCGTCCGGTCGTCGCTGGCGAAGATCACCGCCGGCGACCCGGTCAACCTCGAACGGGCCGCCCGCCTCGACAGCCGCCTCGGTGGGCACCTCGTGCAGGGCCATGTCGACGGCACCGGCCGGGTCGTGTCGCGCGAGCCGAGTGAGTACTGGGACCTGTTCCGGATCTCCCTGCCGGAGTCCCTGTCGCGCTACGTCGTGGAGAAGGGCTCGATCACCGTCTCCGGGGTCTCCCTCACCGTGGTCGACGTCTCCGACGCCGGAGCATCCGAGCCGACGTTCGCGGTCAGCCTGATCCCGACCACCCTGCGCGACACCGTCCTCGGTCGCCTGCAGCCCGGCGACGTCGTCAACCTCGAGGTCGACGTCCTCGCCAAGTACGTCGAGCGGCTGCTCGCAGCCCAGCTGCAGGACGCCACCCCGGCCACCTCGAACCCGCCCGCCCCGACGTCCCCCGGAGGTACCGCCGCGTGAGCACGGAGCTGGACGACCAGCTGGACGCCGCGCTGGCCGAGCGCGACCTGCGCTTCGCCGACATCGCCGCGGCCATCGCCGACATCGCGGCCGGCAAGGCCGTCGTCGTGGTCGACGACGAGGACCGCGAGGACGAGGGGGACCTGATCTTCGCCGCGGAGAAGGCGACGCCGGAGCTGGTCGCGTTCATGGTCCGCTACACCTCGGGCTACATCTGCGCCCCGCTGACCGCCGCGGACTGCGAGCGCCTGGACATCGAGCCGATGTACCGGACCAACCAGGACCGCCGCGGCACCGCCTACATGGTCAGCGTCGACGCCCCCGAGGGCGGCGGCACCGGCATCTCCGCCACCGACCGGGCCCGGACCCTGCGCCTGCTCGCCTCCGCCGACGCGACCCCGGGGGACTTCACCCGGCCCGGGCACGTCGTCCCGCTGCGCGCGCTGGAGGGCGGGGTCCTGCGTCGCCCCGGGCACACCGAGGCCGCGATCGACCTGGCCCGGATGGCGGGCCTGCGCCCGGCCGGGGTCCTCTGCGAGATCGTCAGCCAGAAGCTCGAGGAGGGGATGGCCAAGCGCGACGAGCTCGAGGTCTTCGCCGCCGAGCACGACCTGCGGATGATCACGATCGCCGACCTCATCGCGTACCGCCGCCGGTACGAGAAGCAGGTCGAGCGCCGCGCCGAGACCCGGCTGCCGACCCGCTGGGGCGACTTCCGGGCCCTGATCTTCGCGGGGCTCCTGGACGGGTCGGAGAACGTGGCCCTGGTGGCCGGGCCGGTCGGCATGCCCGGCGACGACGGCACCGACGTGCTCGTGCGCGTGCACTCCGAGTGCTCGACCGGGGACGTCTTCGGGTCGCTGCGCTGCGACTGCGGGCCCCAGCTGCACGCCGCGATGGAGGCGGTCGCCGCCGAGGGCCGCGGGGTCGTCCTCTACATGCGCGGGCACGAGGGCCGCGGGATCGGTCTCACCGCGAAGCTCCGCGCCTACGCCCTGCAAGACGAGGGCGCCGACACCGTCGACGCGAACCTCGCGCTCGGGATGCCCGCCGACGCCCGCGACTACGGCACCGGCGCGCAGATCCTGGCCG
>CAXSIB010000099.1:0-9535 GCA_964237095.1 uncultured Actinomycetales bacterium | reverse complement strand
GTGCCCTTCGCACCACCTGATCCGCCGCCACCGAACCCACCGCCACCGTCTCGGTCGGCACCGTCCCGACCGCCGATGCGTCCTGTCCGGCTCCGCGGCCGCCCACTGTCCGCCGGAGCCCCGTCCGCCTGGGCGGGGCCACCGCGGAGCCCCGCGGCGGGACGGCGTCCTCGAGCCGCCGCCCCGCGCCCGGGGCGACCGGTCAGAACGTGACCTCGGCTCCCGCGGCGGGCGCGTCGAGACGGGCGCCTACCCCGAGCTTCTCCTTGATCTTCTTCTCGAGCTCGTCCGCGAGGTCCGGGTTGTCGCGGAGGAAGTTGCGGGCGTTGTCCTTGCCCTGACCGAGCTGGTCGCCGTCGTAGGTGTACCAGGCACCCGACTTCTTCACGAAGCCGTGCTCCACGCCCATGTCGATGAGGCCGCCCTCACGGCTGATGCCCTCGCCGTACATGATGTCGAACTCGGCCTGCTTGAACGGCGGGGCCATCTTGTTCTTGACGACCTTGACCCGCGTCCGGTTGCCGATGGCGTTGGTGCCGTCCTTCAGCGTCTCGATGCGGCGGATGTCGAGGCGGACCGAGGCGTAGAACTTCAGCGCTTTGCCACCGGTCGTCGTCTCGGGCGAGCCGAACATGACGCCGATCTTCTCGCGGAGCTGGTTGATGAAGATCGCCGTCGTCCCGGTGGTGCTGAGGGCGCCCGTCATCTTCCGCAGCGCCTGGCTCATCAGGCGGGCCTGCAGGCCGACGTGGCTGTCGCCCATCTCGCCCTCGATCTCCGCCCGGGGGACCAGGGCGGCGACGGAGTCGATCACGACGATGTCGAGGGCGCCGGACCGGACGAGCATGTCCGCGATCTCGAGGGCCTGCTCACCGGTGTCGGGCTGGGAGACGAGCAGCGCGTCGGTGTCGACGCCCATCTTCTGGGCGTAGTCGGGGTCGAGGGCGTGCTCGGCGTCGATGAAGGCGGCGATGCCGCCCCGTGCCTGCGCGTTCGCCACGGCGTGCAGGGCGAGGGTGGTCTTGCCGCTCGACTCCGGACCGTAGATCTCCACGACCCGTCCGCGCGGCAGGCCGCCGATCCCGAGGGCGACGTCCAGGGCGATCGACCCGGTCGGGATCACCTCGATCGGGACGCGGGTCTCGTCGCCGAGACGCATCACCGAGCCCTTGCCGAAGTTGCGCTCGATCTGGGCGAGTGCGGTGTCGAGTGAGTTCCCGCGGTCAGCAGCCATGTCGGTCCGTCCTGGTCGGCGGGTCTCCCCGTGTGTGTCGTCGTGCCGAGACGTTAGGGAGGAGGTCCGACAGGACCCCAACCCGGTGACGGCCCTGGGGACACCGCCCCGAGAGGGGGCGGCCTGTGGACATCTCCCGCCGCCACCGGGTCCGCGACCCGGCACCGGGGACGAGCACACCGTCCGACCGTCTGCGCCGAGCCTAGACGAACACCTGTTCGACGCCCGGCGGCGACACGCCCGCCCGGACCGCGGCCGGCCCGCCGCACACACCGGCCGGCCGGCGACGGGGTCAGCGTTCGGCGGCCGGCAGGCGGAGTGCGCCGTGCACGGCGCGCCACACCCGCGTCGGGTCCTCGCCGTCGGCGAGGGCCTGGCGGACGGTGCGTCCCCCGAGCTCGGTGATCACGAAGTCGGTCGCCCAGGACTCGGCGGTCATCTGCCCGAGCGCACCCTCCAGGCGCACCCACAGCTCACTCGTCCGCACGCGGCCAGTATCGGCGACCGCCGCTCCCGCCCGCCGCGACCGCCCGGGGCGCCGTCCGACCCGCCTCGCGGCGGGGCCGCCGCCACCTCACCGACATCGTGTCGGACCCCGAGCCGAGGATGGGGTCATGGCGACACGGAGGACGGCGCGCAAGGCCGACGGCGGCACGCCGCCGCCACCCGGGGCCGCCCCCGGGGCGGGTCCCGCGGCGGTCGCCCCGGCCGGATCGCCGGCGGACCCGCTCGCGCTCTTCTCCCCCGCCACCCGGGACTGGTTCACCGGGGCGTTCGAGGCGCCGACGCCCGCCCAGGTGGGGGCCTGGGAGTTCATCGCCGCCGGCCGCGACGGTCTCGTGGTCGCCCCCACCGGCTCCGGCAAGACCCTCGCCGCCTTCCTCTGGGCGCTGGACCGCCTGGCCCGCGAGCCGATCCCCGACGAGGCGACCCGGCGCTGCCGGGTCCTCTACGTGTCCCCCCTCAAGGCCCTCGCGGTGGACGTCGAGCGGAACCTCCGGTCACCGCTCGCCGGCATCCGCGGGGCGGCGCTGCGCCTCGGGCTGCCCGAGCCCACCGTCACGGTCGGCACCAGGTCGGGCGACACCCCGCCCGAGGAGCGCCGCCGGTTCGCGAGCACCCCGCCGGACGTCCTCATCACCACCCCGGAGTCCCTCTTCCTGCTGATGACGTCGAAGGCCCGGGAGTCCCTCCGCGGCGTCCAGACGGTGATCATCGACGAGATCCACGCCGTCGCCGGGACCAAGCGCGGTGCCCACCTCGCCCTCACCCTCGAGCGCCTCGACGTCCTGCTCGACCGCCCGGCGCAGCGGATCGGCCTCTCGGCGACGGTCCGGCCCGCGGCGGAGGTCGCCCGCTTCCTGTGCGCGACGCGGCCGGTCACGATCGTCTCCCCGCCGAATGAGAAGCGCTTCGACCTGCAGGTCGTCGTCCCCGTGGCCGACATGTCCGAGCTCGGCGAGCGGACCGGGGAGTTCGCCGGGTCCGCGGCCGGCGACGGCCAGCGGAACTCGATCTGGCCGGCGGTCGAGGAGACGATCGTCGACCTGGTCCAGTCCCACGACGCGACCATCGTCTTCGCCAACTCCCGCCGCCTGGCCGAGCGGCTGACCGCCCGGCTCAACGAGATCGCCTGGGAGCGGGCCAGCGGGGAGCACCTCGAGCCGGACCTGTCGGCCGCGGCGGTGCCCGCCCAGGCCGGGGCGTCGGCGGGTGCACCCGTGGAGATCGCGCGAGCGCACCACGGGTCGGTCAGCAAGGAGCAGCGGGCGCTCATCGAGGACGCGCTGAAGTCCGGGAGGCTGCCCGCGGTGGTCGCCACCAGCTCCCTCGAGCTGGGGATCGACATGGGCGCGGTCGACCTGGTGGTCCAGGTGGAGTCCCCGCCGTCGGTGGCCAGCGGCCTCCAGCGGGTCGGCCGGGCCGGCCACCAGGTCGGCGCGATCTCCCGCGGGGTCGTCCTCCCGAAGTACCGCGGCGACCTGATCGCGACAGCGGTCGTCGTCGAGCGGATGGCCGCCGGGCTGATCGAGTCCTTCGCGGTGCCCCGCAACCCCCTCGACGTGCTCGCCCAGCAGATCGTCGCGTGCCTGGCGATGGAGGACTGGGACGTGCAGGAGCTGCTCGCGCTGGTCCGCCGCGCCGCGCCGTTCAGCGCCCTGCCGCAGTCGGCCTACGACGGGGTGCTCGACATGCTCGCCGGGCGCTACCCGTCGGAGGAGTTCGCCGAGCTGCGCCCGCGGATCGTCTGGGACCGGGTCGCCGGCTCGTTGTCGGGGCGTCCCGGCGCGCAGCGGCTCGCAGTCACCAGCGGAGGGACCATCCCCGACCGCGGCCTGTTCGGGGTCTTCCTCGTCGGGGAGGGCGCGAGCCGCGTCGGGGAGCTGGACGAGGAGATGGTCTACGAGTCCCGGGTCGGTGACGTCTTCACCCTCGGCGCGTCGTCCTGGCGGATCGAGGACATCACCCGCGACCGGGTGCTGGTCTCCCCCGCGCCCGGCCAGCCCGGGAAGCTGCCCTACTGGCACGGGGACTCCCTCGGCCGCCCCGCCGAGCTCGGCGCCGCGATCGGGGCCTACGTCCGGGAGCTCGGTGCCCTCCTCCGCGGCGGCGAGGCCGGCCGGGAGAAGGCCCTGGCCCGCGTCACCGCCGGCGGGCTGGACGCCTACGCCGCGGACAACCTCCTCTCCTACCTGACCGAGCAGCAGGCGGCGACGGGGCACCTCCCGGACGACCGGACGATCGTCGTCGAGCGGTTCCGCGACGAGCTCGGGGACTGGCGCCTGGTCGTCCTGTCGCCGTTCGGCGCCACCGTGCACGCCCCGTGGGCACTCGCGATCGGCACCCGTCTCCGTGAGCACTACGGCGTCGACGTGCAGGCCATGCACTCCGACGACGGCATGGTGTTCCGCCTGCCCGACACCGAGGCCGAGCCGCCCGGGGCGGAGATCCTCGCGATGGAGCCGGCCGAGGCGGCGCAGATCGTCACCTCCGAGGTCGGCGGCTCGGCGCTGTTCGCGTCCCGGTTCCGGGAGTGCGCGGCGCGCGCGCTGCTGCTGCCGCGCCGCGACCCGGGCCGCCGCAGTCCCCTCTGGCAGCAGCGCCAGCGCTCGGCGCAGCTGCTGGAGGTGGCGCGGCACTACAGCAGCTTCCCGATCGTCCTGGAGGCGATCCGGGAGTGCCTGCAGGACGTCTACGACCTGCCCGCCCTCGAGCGGCTGCTCACGTCCCTCGGGTCCGGTGAGATCCATGTCGTCGAGGTCGCCACCGACAGCCCCTCCCCGTTCGCCCGGTCCCTGCTCTTCGGCTACGTCGCGGCCTTCATGTACGAGGGCGACGCGCCGCTGGCCGAGCGCCGCGCCGCGGCGCTGAGCCTGGACACCGCCCTGCTCGCCGAGCTGCTCGGGCAGGCCGAGCTGCGTGAGCTGCTCGACGCCGACGTCGTGGTCAGCACCCAGTCCCAGCTCCAGCGCCTCGCCGAGGACCGACGGATCCACGACGCCGAGGGGCTCGCCGACCTCCTGCGGCTGCTGGGCCCGCTGACCGTCGACCAGGTCGTCGCCCGCGCGACGCCGGAGACGGCCGCCGGCGTGCCGGAGTGGGCGGCGACCCTCGAGCGGACCCGCCGCGCGATCCGGGTCCGCATCGCCGGGGTCGACTCCTTCGCCGGCGTCGAGGACGCCGGCCGCCTTCGTGACGCCCTGGGGGTGGCGCTGCCGGTCGGGGTCCCGCAGGTCTTCCTGGACCCCGTCGGCGACCCGGTCGTCGACCTCGTCGCCCGGTACGCCCGGACGCACGCGCCGTTCACCGCGATGGCCGTCGCGGCCCGGTTCGGGCTCGGCGTGGTCGTCGTCGAGCAGGCCCTCGCGGCCCTCGCCGGGCGCGGCCGCGTGGTGCACGGCGACCTCCTGCCGCCCGATGCCCTCGCCGGGCTCGCGGAGCAGGCCGCCGCCGACCCGGAGGCCGCGGTCCTCGGGCTCACCCACGGCGGCGGCATCGCCGAGGCGGGTGCCGACGGCCGGGACGCGTTCACCCCGATCGCCGGGCCGGGCGCGGGCTCGCCGACCGGACGCGGGGAGTGGTGCGACGCGGAGGTGCTCCGGCTGCTGCGCCGCCGGTCCCTCGCGGCGCTGCGCAAGGAGATCGAGCCGGTGGCGCCGGTCGCCCTCGGCCGGTTCCTGCCGGCGTGGGCGAACGTCACCTCACCACTGCGGGGGGTCGAGGGTGTGCTGCGCGCCGTGGAGCAGCTCGCGGGCGCACCGCTGCCGGCGTCGTCGCTGGAGAGCCTCGTGCTGCCGTCGCGGGTCGTCGGCTACTCCCCCGGCTGGCTGGACGAGCTCACCGCGTCCGGCGAGGTCCTGTGGGCCGGGGCCGGCTCGCTGCCCGGCGGTGACGGCTGGGTCAGCCTCCACCTCGCCGACTCCGCACCCCTGACGCTGCCCGCGACCGGTCCCGACGACGAGCTCGACGACACCTCGCGGGCCGTGCTCGCCGCTCTCGACGGCGGCGGCGCCTACTTCTTCCGGCAGCTCGCCGACCGGGTCGGGGCGAGCGACGACGGCCCGTTCGTCGAGCTGCTGTGGAAGCTCGTCTGGTCGGGGCACCTGACCAACGACACTCTCGCGCCTCTGCGGGCGCTGGTGAGCACGGGCAAGGCGGCCGGCCGGGGCACGGCGCGGCGGACCGGATCGGCCGGGAGCGGCGCCGGCGGCAGTGGCGGCGGCAACGGGGTCGCGGGTGCCTTCGCCGGCGCCCGGGTCGGATCGCCGCGGGCGCGCTACGGGCGTCCCCGACTGCGGCTGCCCGTTCGGACGGGTCCGCCGACCGCAGCCGGTCGGTGGTCCCTGACCCCGGAGCGCTCGGCCGACGCGACCCGCCGGCTGCACGCCACCGCGGAGGCTCTGCTCGACCGCCACGGCGTGGTCACCCGAGGTGCGGTCGTCGCCGAACGGGTCCCCGGCGGGTTCGCCGCCATCTACCGGGTGCTCGCCGCGTTCGAGGAGACCGGCCGCTGTCGCCGGGGCTACTTCGTCGCCGGTCTCGGCGGGGCCCAGTTCGGGCTGCCCGGGGCGATCGACCGACTGCGGGCGGCGGCCGAGGATCCGGCCGGCCGCGACACCACCGGCGGCGGTCCCGATCCGGCCGGTCCGGCGATGGCGTTCGGCGGGGGGTCGTCCGCCGCCTCCGTGCCGTTCGCTCCACCAGGGTCCGGCGGCGTGCCCTCGGTCTTCCTGCCCGACGCCGACGGCGGCGGCCCGGACCGGTCGACGGGCGCACGCGCGATCACCGGCTCGACCGGCGCAGCCGGCGCGGACCCCTGGGACCTCGGTCCAGGGGCCGGCGGTCTCGGCGGCGCCGGCTCCAGCGGCGGCTTCGGTGCGGGCGGCGGCTTCGGCGGTGGTGGCCGGGCCGGTGGCCCGTCGGGAGGGGGCGGGGCCTGGGGGTCCCGCCGGCCCGCACGACCGGAGGTGTCACGGGCCGTGGTCCTCGGGGCGACCGACCCCGCCAACCCCTACGGCGCCGCGCTGGACTGGCCCGAGCGCGCCCACGAGGGCGGTCACCGGCCGGGACGCAAGGCCGGGGCGGTCGTGGTCCTCGTCGACGGGGCCTGCGTGCTGTACGTCGAGCGGGGCGGCAAGACGCTGCTGAGCTTCTCGGAGGAGTCGGACATGCTCGGGCCGGCGGCGGACGCTCTGGCCCTCGCCGTCCGCGACGGGGTGCTCGGCCGTCTCACCGTGGAGAAGACCGACGGCGAGCACGTGCTGACCTCCGCCCTCGGCGGCGTGCTCGAGCAGGCCGGCTTCCGGGTCACCCCGCGCGGGCTGCGGCTGCGGGCCTGAGGCTGGGGGGATGCCCGAAGGCGACACGGTCTGGCTGGCCGGGAAGAACCTGAACGCCGCCCTCGCCGGGCAGGTGCTGACGGTCAGCGACTTCCGGGTCCCGCAGCTGGCCGAGCTGGACCTCACGGGGCGCACGGTCACCGCGGTCGTGTCCCGCGGCAAGCACCTGCTGACCCGCTTCGACGACGGCCGCACCCTGCACACCCACTTCCGGATGGACGGCAGCTGGCACCTGTACCGGCCCGGTGACCCGTGGCGGGGCGGCCCCGACTGGCAGGTGCGGGTCATCCTCGGCACCGCCGACCGCCGCGCCGTCGGGTACCGGCTGCCGGTGGTCGACCTGCTCCCGACCTCGGCCGAGCACACGGTGGTCGGCCACCTCGGCCCGGACCTGCTCGGCCCCGACTGGGACGCGGACGAGGCGGTGCGGCGGCTGCGCGCGCGGCCGGAGCGGGCGGTCGGGGCGGCGTTGCTGGACCAGCAGAACCTGGCCGGGCTCGGCAACCTCTACCGCACCGAGGCGCTCTTCCTGGCCGGGGTGAGCCCGTGGACGCCGGTCGGGGACGTCCCCGACCTCGAGCGCCTCGTCGAGCGCGGGCGCGCCCTGATGGCGTTCAACCAGGACCGGTCGCTGCAGGTGACCACCGGGGACGGTCGGCGCGGGCGGTGGCACTGGGTCTTCGAGCAGTCGACGTGCCTGCGCTGCGGCACCCGGATCAGCACCGGCCTGCAGGACAGCGACGGCTCGGTGGTCCTGCCGCCGGGGATGCGACCCGCCCGACCGGCACCGGTCGGGCTCGGCGGCCGGAGCTCGGGGCGCACCGACGGGGCCGGCCAGGGCCGCGAACGGGTCACCTACTGGTGCCCGCGGTGCCAGCCCGGCCCCGGGCCGCAGTCGATCCCCGTCCGGACCCTGCTCGGCGCCCGCACCGTCGGCCGCACCCGCTACGCCACCTGACCGGCCAGGCCGGCAGGCCGAGGCCACCGGTCGTCCCCAGGCCGGTCACGACGGACCGGGTCAGTTGTGCACAGCCTGTACCGGGGCGGCCGTCGTCCCCCGGTCGTCCCCCGCCGTTCGGTTCCGGTCGCGACCGCCGCCAGGGTCGGACGATGACCACCGACACCGGAGACCACGGAGCAGAACTCCCGAAGCCCACCATCGGCCGGCCCACCGCCGGAGCGCCCCGACCGCCCCGACCGCCCCGGCCGCCCGGACGGGCCGGCGGCCGAACCGCCGGTCGGCGCCGTCCCGTCGCGCCGCCAGCCGCCACCTCGACCTTCCGGTGAAGGTCACCTGTGGCCGCATCGAGCAGGCGGCGGTCCTCCTCGGTGAGGGAGATCTGAGTTCGAAGCAGGAGGCAGCGCTCCATCAGGGGCCGAGCCGGACGTCGATCCTCAGAGACGGCGGTCGGACCGGGACGGCCGAGCCGATGGACCACCGTCCGCCGCGGCCCCTCACCGACGCAGATCGGCGCGGCCACCCGGGGGTGGCCGCGCCGAAATGTCGAGCGGGTGGTGCGGGTCGCCGGGTCAGGCGACGGGTGGCGTCAGGACGCCATGGCCTGCCACATCCAGGACTGCTCCTGGATGGCCTCGGCGGCCGCGATGATCTGGTCCTGCGTCACCGGGTCGGTGTCGGCGGTCTTCTCGACGCGGTCCTGGAAGCGGGCCGAGACCCCCTGGAGGATCTCCGACATCGCCGCGACGACCTCGGCGTCCTTGTCGAACCCGGACGACGGCATCGTGATCTCGGAGTCACGGGCGACGGTCTGCGAGCGGCCGTCCGGGTTGACGCCGATGGTGGTGCAGCGCTCGGCCAGGGTGTCGGTGTGCGCGCGGGCCATGTCCACCACGATGTCGAGCTGCAGGTGCACGTCGCGGAAGCGCGGGCCGACGACGTTCCAGTGCAGCTGCTTGGCCACCAGGCTCAGGTCGATCAGCTCGACGACACACGCCTGCAGGTGGGTGCCGGTCTCCTTGCG
The DNA here is from genome assembly GCA_964237095.1 of uncultured Actinomycetales bacterium. Classification (GTDB taxonomy): domain Bacteria; phylum Actinomycetota; class Actinomycetes; order CAXTBU01; family CAXTBU01; genus CAXSIB01. The sequence continues at coordinate 479 of CAXSIB010000099.1, read as the reverse complement.
GTCGACGTCGGACAGGGGGCTCTTGATCTGTGCCATGGTCATTCCAACCTCCAGGGAGAACGGGTTTGTTCCAGCCGACCACGGCCCCGGCGGGGGCGCAACCGACACCGTGGCGTCCACCGCCTGGCGTGTGCGACGGGTGGACCGATCAGGCCGCCGCGTCGGCGAGTTCGCGAACCCCGCGCCCGGCGTCCACGGCGCGTACCTCGATGGCGGTCCCGGCCGCCGGGTCCGCGGCCAGGAGCAGCGGCTCCGGCACCCGCACCGGGAGCGTGACGGGCACCCGCACGGCGCCGTCGACGAGCCGGGTGACCGTGGCCGGGTCGCGGCGGAGCACGACGCGGCGCGGACCGAAGCGGTCGGCCGGGAGCCGGTGGGTGCTCGAGGTGGTGATCGGGCGGCCGCGCGGGGCGGTCGGCGGCCGCGACGGGAGCTGCGCGCGGGGAGCAGGTGCGGCGGGCTCGGGCGTGCGGAGCGTG
>CAXSIB010000098.1:0-9553 GCA_964237095.1 uncultured Actinomycetales bacterium | reverse complement strand
CGCGAGGACGTCTGGGCTCAGCTCGAGGCCGGGTGGCGGTTCGTCCCCGGCGACTTCGCCGACGACGCCGCGTTCGACACCCTGGCCGACGTCGTGCACGGGCAGGACGAGCAGCGCGGGACCGGCGGCAACCACGCGTTCTACCTGTCGATCCCGCCGAAGTTCTTCCCCGCGGTGTGCAAGCAGCTGGCCCGCTCCGGGCTGTCCGCGCCCGAGGCCGGGCAGTGGCGCCGGGTGGTCATCGAGAAGCCCTTCGGCCGCGACCTCGCCAGCGCCCGGGAGCTGAACGCGGTGGTCGAGGAGGTCTTCCCGCCCGACGCGGTGTTCCGCATCGACCACTACCTGGGCAAGGAGACCGTCCAGAACGTCCTCGCGGTCCGCTTCGCGAACCAGCTGTTCGAGCCGATCTGGAACTCCAACTACGTCGACCACGTGCAGATCACGATGGCCGAGGACATCGGGATCGGCGGCCGGGCCGGCTACTACGACGGCATCGGCGCGGCCCGCGACGTCATCCAGAACCACCTGATGCAGCTGATGGCCCTCATCGCGATGGAGGAGCCGGTGTCCTTCGACGCGAAGGACCTGCGGGCGGAGAAGGAGAAGGTCCTCTCCGCGGTCCGGCTGCCCGCCGACCTCTCGACCAGCACGGCCCGCGGCCAGTACGCGACCGGCTGGCAGGGCTCGACCCACGTCAAGGGCTACCGCGAGGAGGAGGGCATCCCCGCGAGCTCGACGACCGAGACCTTCGCCGCGATCCAAGTCGACATCGACACCCGCCGCTGGGCCGGGGTCCCGTTCTACCTGCGCACCGGCAAGCGCCTCGGCCGCCGGGTGACGGAGATCGCGATCGTCTTCAAGAAGGCGCCGCACCTGCCGTTCGAGTCGACCGCGACGGTCGAGCTGGGCGAGAACGCGCTGGTGTTCCGGGTCCAGCCCGACGAGGGGCTCACCATGCGGTTCGGGTCGAAGGTCCCGGGCACCGCGATGGAGGTCCGCGACGTCACGATGGACTTCGGCTACGGCCAGGCGTTCACCGAGGCCAGCCCGGAGGCCTACGAGCGGCTCCTGCTCGACGTGCTGCTCGGCGACCCGCCGCTGTTCCCGCGCCACCGCGAGGTCGAGCTCTCGTGGGAGGTGCTCGACCCGATCGAGGAGTACTGGTCGGCCCAGGGCCGCCCCCAGGACTACCCGTCGGGCAGCTGGGGCCCGGCGTGCGCCGACGCGATGATGGCCTCCACCGGCCGGTCCTGGCGGCGCCCGTGATCGTCGACCTGCCCGACACCGAGACCTCGCGGGTCAACGCGGCGCTCATCGAGCTGCGCAAGACCGGTGGCGCGGTGGCCCTCGGGCGCGTGCTCACCCTCATCGTCGCCGTCGACGAGCTGGACGCCGAGACCGCGATCGTCGCGGCGAACGACGCCAGCCGGGAGCACCCGTGCCGGATCCTCGTGCTGGCGCTGGGCAACCGGCGCTCCCAGTCCCGCCTCGACGCCCAGGTCCGGGTCGGCGGCGACGCCGGTGCCGGGGAGGTCGTCGTGCTGCGGCTGCACGGCCGGCTCGCCGAGCACGGGGAGTCCGTCGTGGTGCCGCTGCTGCTGCCGGACGCCCCCGTGGTGGCGTGGTGGCCGTCCGACGCCCCGACGCGGCCGTCCACGGACCCCATCGGCCGGCTCGCCAACCGCCGGATCACCGACGTCGGGGAGACCCGGCGGCCGTCGCGGGCGCTGGACGACCGGCGCCGCGACTACACCCCGGGCGACACCGACATGGCCTGGACACGGATCACCAACTGGCGGGCGATGCTCGCGGCGACCCTCGACCAGCCCCCGTACGACGTCGTGCAGTCGGCCTCGGTGACCGCGACCGGGGACTCGGCGAGTGGCGAGCTGCTGGCCGGCTGGCTCGCGATGATGCTCGACTGCCCGGTGTCCCGGCATCGTGGCGGGTCCGCCGGAGTGAGCGAGGTCCGCCTCGAGCGGGCCTCGGGCACCATCTCCCTCACCCGCCCGGACGGGGTCAACGCCGTGCTGCGCAAGCCGGGCAAGGCGCCCCGCACCCTCTCCCTGCCCCGGCGGACCCTCGCGGAGTGCCTGGCCGAGGAGCTTCGGCGCCTCGACCCCGACGAGGTCTACGCCGAGGCCCTGACGGTCGGGACCACCCGGGTGACCCAGGGCGGCCCGCGGCGGATCAGCCCGATCGCCGACAACCGGCTGGACCCGATCCGCTCGACCCGGGTCCCGGGGGCCGCGCGGACCAAGCGGACCTTCCGCGACGACGGCTCGCCCGTGACCGTCGACGACGCCGCCGCCGGCGAGCTGCCGAAGGACTGGTCGCGGATGGCCGAGCCGGTCGACGGCAGCCCCGGCAGCGCCGCCGACAACCGCGCCGCCGCCACGCGGGCGACGGGCCGGCCGAAGGCCACTCCGGTGACGGCGACGGCGGCTCCCGCCGCCCCCGCTCGGACCGCCCCGGTGACGAGCACGCCGACCAGAGCCACGAAGACCACGGTCACACCGACCAGGGCCACGAGGACCGGCGCGGGCCCGGCCGGGGCCGCGGCGGGCCGGACCGCGACGAAGGCCGCCACCCGGGCCCGGAAGGCCACGCCATGAGCGACACCCAGACCACCGTCCTGGACGATGCGGACGCCCTCGCGGCAGCCGCGGCCGGCGAGCTCGTGCTGCGCCTGCTCGGGATCCAGGCCGCCCGGGGGCACGCGACCGTCGTCCTCACCGGGGGCGGGGTCGGCACCGCGATGCTCGAGGCGGTCGCCGACGACCCGGACGTGGGCCGGGTCGACTGGTCGGCGGTGTCGCTGTGGTGGGGTGACGAGCGCTACCTGCCCGACGGGGACCCCGAGCGCAACGAGACCGGCGCCCGGTCCGCCCTCGCCCGGTGGCGCACCACCGAGGGCGTCGGACTCGACCCTGCGAACGTCCACGTGATGCCCGCGTCCGACGGCCCGTCGGGCGGCGACGTGCAGATCGCCGCGGAGTCCTACGCGGCCGAGCTCGCCGCGGCCGCCCGGACGGACCCCGGGACCGTCGACGGTGTCCCCGAGATCGACGTCGTGCTCCTCGGGCTCGGGCCGGAGGGCCACATCGCGTCCCTCTTCCCGCCGGAGACCATCGGCGGGCGGGTCGAGGACGCTGCGCCCGGCGTGATCGCCGTCACCGACTCCCCCAAGCCACCGCCGGTCCGCACGAGCCTGACCATGGGCGCGCTCTGTGCGGCGGAGGAGGTCTGGCTCCTGGCGTCCGGCGCCGGGAAGGCCGACGCGGTCGCCGCCGCCCGGCGCGACCCCGACGCGAGCCCGGCCGGGAAGGTCGCCGGGCAGCGGCTCACCCGCTGGTGGCTCGACACGGAGTCGGCCGCGAAGCTCTGACGGGCTCGAGCCGGTCGGGGCCGGCTCAGCTCTGGCGGGCCTTGCGGAAGTTGGCGAGCGCCTCGTCGAGGATCGCGGCCCCGTCCACGTCGTTGCGCCGTTCCTTCACGTACGCCAGATGGGTCTTGTAGGGCTCGTTGCGCGGCGCCGCCGGCGGGTTGGCGGCGTCCTGGCTGGCCGGGAGCCCGCAGCGCGGGCAGTCCCACAGCGCGGGGATGTCGGCGGCGGAGGCGAAGCTCGGCCGGGTGTGGTGGCCGCGGCCGCAGAAGAAGTCGACCCGGGCGCGCGGTGCGGCCTCGCCGCGGACCGACTCGCCCATCGGCCCCGCGCCGACGCGGCTGCCCCGGATGGCGTTCCCACCGCTCACGTGTGCTGCTTCCTTCTCGCGGGGACGACCCCGGGGACCACCGGATCAGGGGTGGCGGGGAGGTCGTCGGATGGGGGCGGTCCTCGTCGAGGCCGTCCGGGTCGGGCCGTTCGTGCAGACGGTTGCTGGTGGAGACGGCTACTTGTAGAGGATTCCCAGCGCGACGATGCAGGCCAGCCAGATGAGCCCCAGGACCACGGTGATGCGGTCGAGGTTGCGCTCCGCGATGGACGAGCCGCCCAGCGAGGTGGTCACCCCGCCGCCGAACAGGTCGGACAGGCCGCCGCCCTTGCCCTTGTGCAGGAGGATCAGCAGCACGATCAGCAGGCTGCAGATCACCAGCACGATCGAGAGGGCGAGGGTCACGGTGCGACTTTAACCTGTCGCCGGACCCGGGAGGCCGGAGCCGCGGCGGCGATGCGCCCCGCCGGCGGGGCCACCCGGGGCTCGGGACCGGCCCGGGCCGGTCCCCGCCTCACCCCCTCGGGAGGGTCGGACTCACACCCTGGCGAGGGTCAGGAAGCGGCAGATCCCGGCGAACTCGACCGGGTCGAGGCTCGCGCCCCCGACGAGCGCGCCGTCGACGTCCGGCCCGTCCAGCAGGGCCACGGCGTTGGCGACCTTGACCGAGCCGCCGTAGAGCAGGCGGACCCGGTCCGCCGGGCCCTCGCCGGCCATGTCGACCAGGCGGCCCCGGATCGCCCCGCACATCTCCTGCGCGTCGGCCGGGGACGCCGTGCGTCCCGTCCCGATCGCCCACACCGGCTCGTAGGCCACGACCAGCGACCCGACCTGCGCCGGGGTCACCCCCGCGAGCGCCGCGTCCACCTGGGCCAGGACGTGCGCGACGTGGCCGCCGGCCTCCCGCACGGCCAGCGGCTCGCCGACGCACACGACGGGCACCAGCCCGGCCGCGAGGGCGCGCCCGGTCTTGGCGTGCACCGTGGCGTCGGTCTCACCGGCGGCCCGCCGCTCGGAGTGACCCACCGCGGCGTAGCGGCACCCCAGCTTCACGAGCATCGAGGCGGCCACCTCGCCGGTGTGGGCGCCCTCGGCCGTGGCCGACACGTCCTGGGCGCCGAGGCGCAGCTCGGACTTCTCCGCGTCCAGCAGGGTCTGCACCGACCGCAGCGCGGTGAACGGCGGCAGCACCCCGAGCTCGGTCCGCGACCAGTCGAACGAGGCGTCGCGCAGCGTCCAGAGGACCTTCTGCACCAGGTGCATGCCCTGCTCGTGGTCGAGGTGCGACTTCCAGTTGCCGACGACGAGCGGGAGCCGCCCGGGCGAGGTCACCGAGCAACCCGCTCCAGGGCGGCGATCCCGGGGAGGGTCTTGCCCTCGAGGAACTCCAGGCTCGCGCCGCCGCCGGTGGAGATGTGGCCGAAGCTCTCGTCGGCGAACCCGAGCGCGCGGACCGCCGCCGCGGAGTCCCCGCCGCCGACCACGGTCAGCGCGCCGATCGAGGTCGCGTCCACCAGCGCCTGGGCCACCGCCCGGGTGCCCGCGGCGAACGCCGGGAACTCGAACACGCCCATCGGCCCGTTCCAGAACACCGTCCGGGCGTCGGTGATCGCCGCCGCGAACGCCGTCGCCGCGACCGGGCCGATGTCGAGGCCGATGTCGGTCTCGCCGATCGCGTCCGCGGCCACGACCCGGGGTTCGGCGTCGGCCGCGAACCGGTCGGCGACGGTGATGTCGGCCGGGAGCACGACGTCGATCCCGGCGGCCGCGGCCCGGTCGAGGTAGCCGCGGACCGCGTCGAGCTGGCCCGGCTCGAGCAGGCTCTTCCCGACCCCGTGGCCCTGCGCGGCCAGGAACGTGAACAGCATCCCGCCGCCGACCACGAGCCGGTCCCCGGTGGTGAGGATCGTCAGCAGGTGGTCGATGACCCCGAGCTTGTCCGACACCTTCGACCCGCCGAGGACGACCGCGAACGGCCGCGCGGGGTCCGTCGTGAGCCGCTGCAGCACCTGGACCTCGGACAGCACGAGGCCGCCCGCGGCGTGCGGGAGGCGGTCGGGCAGGTCCACGACCGAGGCGTGGGCGCGGTGGACCGCGCCGAAACCATCGCCGACGTAGACCGCGCCGTCACCGAGCAGCGCGACGAGCCGGTCGGCGAACGCGCCCCGCTCGGCGTCGTCCTTCGCGGTCTCCCCCGCCTCGAACCGCAGGTTCTCCAGGAGCACGACCGAGCCGGGTGCCGCCGCGGCGACCGCGGCCGCCGCACCGGGACCGGCCGTGTCCGGCGCCAGCGTCACGGTGGTGCCGAGCAGCTCCGACAGCCGCGCCGCGACCGGCGCGAGGGAGTACCGCTCGTCCGGGGCGCCCTTCGGCCGACCCAGGTGGGACGCGAGGACGACGACCGCGCCCGCCTCCCGGAGCCTCCGGACGGTCGGCAGCGACGCCCGGATCCGGCCGTCGTCGGTGATCTGCGTGCCCGACAGGGGCACGTTCAGGTCGGCGCGGACGAACACCCGGCGGCCGGCGAGGCCGCCGGCGCCGAGGCTCGCCGTGAGCTCGTCGATCCCCCTCGGTGCCGCCACCTCAGGCGCCGAGCAGGCCGCAGAGGTCGACGAGCCGGTTGGAGTAGCCCCACTCGTTGTCGTACCACCCGACGACCTTCACCTGGTTGCCCTGGGCCAGCGTCAGCTGGGAGTCCAGCGTGCACGAGGCCGGCGAGGTGACGATGTCCGACGACACGATCGGGTCCTCGGTGTAGACGAGGTACGGGCTCAGCGGACCGGACTCCGCGGCGGTGCGGTAGGCGTCGTTGACCTCGTCGCGGGTCACCTCGCGCGACAGGGTGACCGTCAGGTCGGTGACCGAGCCGGTCGGGACCGGCACCCGCAGCGCGTAGCCGTCGAGCTTGCCCTTCAGCTCCGGCAGCACGAGGGAGATCGCGCGGGCGGCGCCGGTGGTGGTCGGGATGATGTTCTGCCCCGCCGCGCGGGCCCGGCGCAGGTCGATCGTGCCCTTGCGGGTCAGCGCGATCTGGTCGAGCAGCTGCTGCTCGGTCGTGTACGCGTGCACGGTCGTCATGAAGCCGCGCTCGATGCCGAAGCTGTCCAGCAGGACCTTCGCCATCGGCCCGAGGCAGTTCGTCGTGCAGCTGGCGTTGGAGATCACGTGGTGGCTCGCCGCGTCGTAGTCGCCGTCGTTGATGCCCAGGACGACGGTGAAGTCCTCGTCGGTCGCGGGCGCGGAGATGACGACCTTCTTGGCGCCGGCGTCGAGGTGCTTGCGCGCGTCGGCGCCCTTGGTGAACAGCCCGGTGGACTCGATGACGACGTCGACGTCGAGGTCGCCCCACGGCAGCGCGCCCGGGTCCCGCTCGGCGAGGGCGCGGATCTTGACGCCGTCGACGACGAGGTTGTCCCCGTCGACCTCGACGGTCCCGGGGTAGCGCCGCAGGATCGAGTCGTAGGTGAGGAAGTGGGCGAGCACCGGGACCGGCGCGAGGTCGTTGAGCCCCACGATCTCTATGTCCGCACCGGATGCCTTCGCGGCGCGGAAGAAGTTGCGACCGATGCGGCCGAAGCCGTTGATGCCGACGCGGACGGTCACGAGCGGGCCTCTCTGAGCAGAGCCCGGCGCGGGCTCGGGAACGGGTTCCGCGGCAGCACCGACGCGGGCCTCAGGGGACGGAGGCAGGGTCAGGGTACGAGCACGTCCGCGTCGTCCATCTCCACGTCCACGTCCACGTCCGGGTCGAGGTCCCCGAGCCCGATGTCGGTGCCGGGCAGCCCGTGGTCGGCCGCGTACCGGTCGGCCATCGCGAGCAGCCGGCGGATCCGACCCGCGACGGCGTCCTTGGTCATCACCGGGTCCGCGAGCTGGCCGAGCTCCTCCAGGCTGGCCTGGCGGTGCTCCAGGCGCAGCTCCCCCGCGCGGCGCAGGTGGTCCGGGACGCCGTCGCCGAGCAGCTCCAGCGCCCGCGCGACCCGGGCCCCGGCCGCGACGGCGGCGCGGGCCGAGCGCCGCAGGTTCGCGTCGTCGAAGTTGGCCAGCCGGTTCGCGGTGGCGCGCACCTCGCGGCGGACGCGGCGCTCCTCCCAGCCGAGCAGGCTCTCGTGTGCGCCGATCCGGGTGAGCAGCGCCGCGATCGCGTCGCCGTCGCGGACCACCACCCGCTCGACCCCGCGGACCTCGCGCATCTTGGCGCCGACCCCGAGCCGGCGGGCGATGCCGACGAGGGCCAGCGCGGCCTCCGAGCCGGGCGCGCTGACCTCGAGCGCGGAGGACCGGCCGGGCTCGGTGAGGGAGCCGCGGGCCAGGAACGCGCCCCGCCAGGCCGCCGCCGCGCAGCAGATGCCGGCCCCGACGACGGCCGGCGGCAGCCCTCGGACCGGCCGGCCGCGGCTGTCGAGCAGGCCGGTCTGGCGGGCCAGGCTCTCCCCGTCCTTGACCACCCGGACGAGGAAGTGGCTGGTGCGGCGCAGGCCGCCCGGGGAGACCACGGCCACCTCGCTGGGGGCGTTGAACACCTCGGCGAGGTCCCGGCGCAGCCGCCGGGCCACGGCGCCGGTGTCGAGCTCCGCCTCGACCACGATGCGGCCCCCGAGGATGTGCAGGCCACCCGCGAACCGCAGGATCGTGGACACCTCGGACTTCCGGCAGCAGGTCCGCGTGACCGAGAGATTCGCGAGCTCCGCCTTGACGGCCGCCGTCATGGACATGCGTCTGATCCTGCCACCAACGGCGTGTCGACCACGCAGCGCAGAGCGGTAGCGAACGCAGCGGAGTCGTGTTCGGCGGACCGACCACCATCCGGGCGTCGGCTTGCGAGGTCGGCCAACACGACCCGTGCCCCCAGCGCGGCCGCGGCGGCGGCCACGTCGCTCTCGACCGCACCGACACCACCGGTCCCCGTGCCCCCACCGACCTCCCGGACCGCGGTGCCGGTGTCCCCGAGGGCGGTGTCCCCGAGGGCGGTGTCGGCGAGCACCGTCTCGACCCGCAGCCCCGGTGCGTGCGCCCGGAGGAGCGTGAGGTGGTCCGCCGCGGCCAGCCCGGCGGTCTCCCCGTCGTCCCCGACGTTGAGGGCGACGACGACCCTCGCCCGGGTCGCGACCAGCGCCCCGGCGAGGTCGGGCACGAGCAGGTGGACGAGGACGCTGGTGAACCAGGACCCCGGCCCGAGCAGGACGACGTCGGCCGCCTCGACCGCCGCCACCGCGGCCGCGCAGGCCGGCGGTCGGTCCGGGTGCAGGACGAGGCGCTCGATCCGGCCGGGGGGCTTGGCCACGGCCGCCTGCCCGCGCACGTCGGCGGCGGTGCCGTCGGGGAGCCGCACCCGGGCGTGCACGTCGAGCGGGACGGTGCTCGCCGGGAGGACCCGGCCGCGCGCGCCGACGAGGCCGGCCACCGTCGCGAGCGCGGCGACCGGGTCCGCGGTGCGTTCCCAGGCGGCGAGCAGCAGCAGGTTGCCGAGCGCGTGCCCGTCCAGCGGCCCGGCCGACACGAACCGGTGCTGCAGCAGCGGCACCCACGGGCTGCCGTCCGGACAGAGCGCGGCGAGGGCCATCCGCAGGTCCCCCGGCGGCAGCGCGGCCGGGAACTCCGTCCGCAGCCGGCCGGACGAGCCGCCGTTGTCGGCGACCGTCACGATCGCGGTCAGCTCGGCCGCCGCGGGGTCGGGGAACGCCAGGCGCAGCGCCCGGAGCGCCGCACCGAGCCCATGGCCCCCACCGAGAGCGACGACCCGCAGCGGGCCGGTGCGGTCGCCCGGGTCGCCCGGGTCGCTCACTCGCGGCCGAGGTCGCGGTGCACGACGAGGGCCGCGACCCCCGCCGCGTGCA
>CAXSIB010000097.1:0-9740 GCA_964237095.1 uncultured Actinomycetales bacterium | reverse complement strand
GGCGTGCCAGCCGTCGCGCCCGGGGCCGGTCTCGGCCACCTCGCGCCACCGCCGGCCGTAGAGGACCCGCAGCAGGGCGTCGTCGGCGTTGCCCGCCTGGACGCGCACGCTGACCCGGCCGTCGGCGGGGCGCACCGGGTGGGTGATCGTCCGCTCCCCGACGACGAGGTCCCAGCCCGCGCGGCGCACCCGGACCGCGAGGTCGGCGTCCTCCCGGTAGGCGCGGGGGAAGCGCTCGTCGAAGCCGCCGACCCGGGCCAGCGCGGCGGTCCGGTAGGCCATGTCCGCGGTGGCCCAGCGCGCGGACTCCAGCCCGGCGGTGTTGCGCTCCCAGTCCGTCGGCCGGCCGCCGTGCAGGCGGGGCACCCGGATGCGGCCCTGCGTCGCGGCGTCGCCGGGGCCGCAGTCGGCGAGGTCGTCGGCGAGCGCGCGCGGCCAGTGCGCCGGGGCCACGACGTCGTCGTCGAGGAAGGCGACCCACTCCGCCCCGGCGGCGGCCGCCGCCCGCCAGCCGGCGTTGCGGGCCGCGGCCGGACCGCGCCCGCCGGCGGTCAGGACGGTCGGAGTCCAGTCCGCACTGACCGACGGGCGCAGCGGCGGCGTCGGATCGGCCCGGTCGTCGACCACGAAGATCCCCACCTCGGGCGGCCAGACCCCGGCGACGGCCTCCTGGACCGCGAGGGAGTCCAGCAGGCGCTGGAGACTGAGCCTCCCGATCGAGGGGATGACGACCGCGAGAGCGGTGCTCACGCCTCGACCGTCGAGGTGGTCGAGGCCTCCTCGGGAGGCGCCGTGGCGGCCGCCCCCGCGGGAGCTGCCGTGGCTGTGACCCGCTCCGGCTCCGCGGTGAGGGTGGCCCGCCGGACGAGGTGCGGGCCGAGCACGAGCGCGGCCACCGGCGACGAGCCGAACAGCTCGAGGGCGTCGCGCGGGTCGTCGACCATCGGCCGCCCGGCGGTGTTCAGGCTCGTGTTCACCAGCACCGGCAGGCCGGTCCGGGCCTCGAAGGCCTCGAGCAGCGCCGCGACCCGGGGCAGCTCCGTGCGGTCCACGGTCTGGACCCGCGCGGTGCCGTCGATGTGCACCACGGCTGGGATCCGGTCCCGCCACTCGGGCTTCACCGTGTGCACGAAGAGCATGTACGGGCTCGGCAGCGGCCCGTCGGTGACGATGTCCGCGGCGCGCTCGTCGAGGATCATCGGCGCCACCGGGCGGAACTGCTCGCGGCCCTTGACGTCGTTCAGGCGCTCGACGTTCTCCGCCTTGCCGGGGTGCGCGAGCAGGGAGCGCCGGCCGAGGGCCCGCGGCCCGAACTCGCTGCGCCCGTCGAACCACGCGATGACCCCGTCCCCGGCGAGGATGTCGGCCACCTCGCCGGCGAGGTCGTCCGGGGTGCTGAACGGCACCCGCGCGCGGGTCAGCCAGCCGGCCAGCTCGTCGTCGGTCCAGCCGCGCCCGAGGGCGGGCGACGCGACGGCGGTGACCGGGTCGCCCAGGTCCGCGGCGACCTGCATCGCCGCCCCGAGTGCGGTCCCGGAGTCACCCGCGGCCGGCTGCACCCACACCTGCGAGAACGGCGTCTCGCGCCAGATGCGGGTGTTCGCGACGCAGTTCAGCGCGGTCCCGCCGGCCATCGTGAGGACGTCGTCGCCGGTCTGCCCGTGCAGCCAGGTGGCCAGGTCGACCAGCACCTCCTCGACGACGGCCTGCACCGAGCACGCGAGGTCGGCGTGCTCCGGCGCCCAGTCGGTCGCGTCGGCGCGGCGGCGCGGGGCCCAGCGCGACCAGTCCGGCTCGGGGGCGCGGAAGCCGCCGTCGCCGGTCGCGTGCACGGTCTCCCGGAGCTCCGCCAGGTGGCGGGGCGTGCCGTAGGAGGCCAGGGCCATCACCTTGAACTCGTCGGAGGACCGCAGGAAGCCGAGGTGGTCGGTGAGGGACTCGGACAGCAGCCCGAGGGAGTCCGGGAGCTCCTGGATCGCGAGCACGTCGAGCTTGCCGTCGACGTAGCGCCCGGCCAGGTGCGACGCCCGCTCGCCGCGGCCGTCGAGGACCAGCACGCTCGACGTCCGGAACGGCGACGCGAGGGCCGCCGAGGCCGCGTGGGCGACGTGGTGGGGGACGAGGACGACCTTCGCCGGGTCGAGCCCGGGCAGCGCCTCGGCCAGGAACGACGGCGCCCGCCGCGCGTAGTCGGTGCGGACGTCGTCGAACGGGTCGCCGAGGCCCATCTCGAGCGCCGGGCGGCACAGGCTCGCGTCGTAGGAGTAGGCGACCGCGTCGAGGTCGGCCGGGGTGAGCCCCGCCTCCTCCAGACACCACCGCATCGCCAGCTCCGGGAGCTCCCAGGCGGCGAAGGGGACGGGGCGCTTGCCGTGCTTGCGGCGGCTGAAGCGCTCCTCCTCCGCGGCGGCGAGGACCACTCCGTCGACGACCACGGCGGCCGCCGGGTCGTGGAAGATCGCGTTGACACCCAGGACGCGCATGACAGGTAGCTACTCACATGTTCACCCGGCGTGCCAACCGCGGGATCGTCAGGAGAGGGTGGGGCGTGACCGAGCTGGTGCTGGTGCTCCGCGCGCTCGGCCTCGGTGACGGGCTCACCGGCATCCCGGCGCTGCGCGGGCTGCGCCGTCTGGTCGGCCCGGGAGCGCGGATCGTGCTCGCCGCACCGGCGGGGATCGGGGCGTTCCAGGTCGACCTCGGGCTCGCCGACGAGCTGCTGGTGACCCCGGACCTCGACGAGGTGGCCGACCGGTGGCGGGCCGCGCACCCCGGGGTCGCACCCGATCTCGCGGTCGACCTGCACGGCCGGGGCCCGCGCAGCCACCGCCTGCTGCAGTCCCTCGGCCCGGGCCGGCTGCTGGCCTGGCGGTGCCCGGCCGCCGGCCACCCGGACGGCCCGGCGCACGAGGACGGCGAGCACGAGGTCCTGCGCTGGTGCCGGCTGGTGACCTGGGCCGGCGGTGCGTGCGGGCCGGACGGGCTCCGGCTGCCGCCGCCGAGCCCCTGGGCCGGGCTGCCGGCCGCCGGCTCGTCCGCGGCTGCGGCGGGTGACGTCGTCGTGCACCCGGGGGCCGCGGCCGGGTCCCGGCGGTGGCCCGTCGAGCGGTTCGCGGCGGTCGCCGCGGAGCTCGCGGCCCGTGGCCACCGGGTCCTCGTCACGGGGTCGGCGGGCGAGCGGGCGATCACGGCCGCCGTCGCGGCGGCCGCGCCGGGCGGCCTCGACCTCGCGGGGCACCTCGACCTGGCGGGGCTCGCGGCGGTCGTGGCGGGAGCGGTGCTCGTCGTGTCCGGCGACACCGGCACCGCCCACCTGGCGACCGCGTACGGGGTCGCGTCGGTGCTGCTGTTCGGCCCGACGCCGCCGGCGTGGTGGGGCCCGGCGATCGACGTCGACCGGCACCGCGTCCTGTGGCACGGCCCGGCGCTGGCCCCCGCCGGACACCTCTACCTGGGGGACCCCCACGGCGACGAGGTCGACCCGGCGCTCGCCCGGGTGACGGTCGACGAGGTCCTCGCCGCTGCCGGGGAACTGTTGCCACGGCGGGCCTGAGCGCCGCCGCCGGACGCGGAGAGCCCCCCGCCGGGGGTGGCGGGGGGCTCTCGGCCGGCGCGGTGCGCGCCGCTACCGCGGGGTGGGACTGGTCAGGAGGGCGCGTCTCAGGACTGCGCGTCCTGGTACTGCTTCAGGACCGAGCCGGAGAGCCGGCCGCGGGGGCTGACGGCCACGTCGTGCTCGCGGGCCCAGGCGCGGACCTTCGCGGTGTCCGGAGCCGCGTCGGGGACGGGTGCGGGTGCCGCGGTCGGCGCCGCCGCGGTGCGGCGGCGGCGGGGCGAGGCGCTCGGGGTGCGCCCACGCCGGGTGGCGACGGCCGGCGCGCCGGTGATCTCGGGGGAGTCACCGGTGGCGACCTCCGGAGTTCCCGTCGATTCGGTCTTCACGGTCAGTTCGACCTGGAAGAGCGAGCCCACCACGGACAGCACCCGTTCCAGCGGCTCCGCGGAATCGATCGTCAGTCTCACAGTTCCCACTTTCCTGTCATCGGGTCCACGGGGAGACCGTGTTCGTCGGTGCCCATTGTGCGGCAGCCGGGACCATTTTGTTACACGCCGATCCCGCCCACCGCCCGCGTCGATCCCCTCGCCTCGATTCCCCCGCACCGACTGGCCATCCACGCCGGCGGTGATTCCCGTCGCCGGCCGGCCGCGTCACTCCGCCAGTGGGACGACCACCCCGGTCGCGGCGCGGAACGGGAACTGGAAGTGCTGGAAGTCGCCGTAGGACGCCCCCCACGCGAATCCACGGCGGGTCAGCGCGCGGGTCGCGGCACTGCCGGGGAGGAACAGCCCGCGTGCGCCTCCCAGGCGGTGCAGGTAGAAGTGGTCGGGGAGGACGCCGGACGGGCCCTCGTACGGGTTCTCCCAGGTGTTGATGTCGATCGCGTTGCCGTAGGCGTGAGGACTCAGCACCCGTTGACGTTCCCGGCCGTCGACGTAGCGGTAGTTGAAGCCCGAGGTGTTGTCGGCCGCCATCGACGCGTAGTCGTCGGCGCCCAGTGCGGGGCCCAGTCCGAAGGCGTCCGGGCGCACCATCCGGCGGACCGGGAACCTGAGGTGGTAGAGCTCGGTGAATGCCCCGGCGGCGGCGCGGGCGGTCGAGGCGTTCAGCACGAGCTCCCCGCGATACCGGTAGCCGTCGAATCCCCAGTGGTTGACGGTGACGAGCCGCAGACCGGAACGCCCGACCGGTGCCCCCGGGCGCCACGTGAGCCCCTGCATCGCGGCCCACACGGCATCCGGGATCGCCGTCACCCGGGCGTTCGCCCCCGTCCCGACCGCGGCGATCCCGACCACCGGGGCGGGCCGCGGACCGGGTGCCCCGGCCGGCGCGACGACCGCGTCGATCGACGGGGCCGCGGTGATGCGCAGCACCGGGCTGACCGCGGGGGCGAGGAGCTCGTCACCGGCGAAGGTCACGCGGTAGCGGCCGGTCCGCCACACGCGCGCCGACGCGGCGCCCCGCCCGTGCGCATCGAGGACGACCCGCTGCACCGCCGCCCAGGTCGCGACCGAGCCGCCCCGCGTGAGCGTCGCGGGCGCCTCGAGGTGGACCGACCGCGGGCGGGTGGCGGCGGCGGTCGCGGCGGCGGCGGCGGCCAGGTGGACCGCGATCGTGAAACCGCGCTCGCTGACCGGGTGCGCGGGACCGGTGGCCGCGAGCACCGGACGGGTGCGGGGCGCGACCTCGGCCGCGTGCGCCAGGTCGGCCGTCGCGGTGACGGCGCCCGCCGGGAAGACCGCGGCCAGCAGGGTGACCACCTGCCGCCTGTCCATGCCGATCATCTGCAGCCACTCCTCGTCCGCGTGGGGCCGCCGTCGTCCGCGGCGGTCCAGCCTCACACAGCGGGCCGCCCCCGGGGTGGGCCGTACGGGGCGGTGGACTCGCGGGCGCCGCCGGGAGAGGGCACGGTGAGGTCTCGCCGGATCCCTCACGAGCATTGGTGGTCGAGACGTGTGCCACGACGACGACAGCCGCCCGCCCAGCCCGCCCGCCGTCGGGGAGGTCGCCCACCACGGCCGCGTCGATCTCACCGCCGCGGACGGCAACACGTTCGCGGCGTACCGCGCGGAACCCGTGCGGCGCAACGGGAGGAACGTCGTGATCCTGCCCGACGTGCGCGGGCTGCATCCCTACTACGAGCACCTGGCGGTCCGGTTCGCCGAGGCCGGCTTCAGCTCCGTCGCCGTCGACTACTTCGGCCGGACGAACGGCGTCGCGACCCGCGACGACAGCTTCGACTGGGCGAGCGAGATCGGGAAGGTGCGCCCCGAGCAGGTCGCGGTGGACGTCGCCGCGGCCACGGACCTGCTGACCGTTGACGCCGCCGGGCCGGTGTTCACGGTCGGGTTCTGTTTCGGCGGCAGCCAGTCCTGGCGGCTCGCCGCGGGCGATCTGCCCCTGGCGGGCTGCATCGGCTTCTACGGCCGGCCGAGCATGGTCACCGACGTCGAGGGCGACGTCCACCTGCCCCTGCTGATGATGGTGGCCGGCGGGGACGCCTACACCCCGCAGGACGACTTCCAGCAGATGGACAGCCGTCTCACCGCGGCCGGCAGGGACCACGCGATGCACGTCTACGACGGGGCCCCGCACTCGTTCTTCGACCGCTCCTACGGGGAGTGGGAGGACGCGTGCAGCGACGCCTGGGCCCGGATGATCGACTTCACCGACGTCCACGCCGCCGGCTGAGCGCGGTCACCGGCACGGCGGCCACCGGGACGGCCCGGCCCGGACGAACTGCACCGGCGCGGCGAGCTTCGACACGGCCGTCGGCGGCGCGCTCGTCAGCGCGGCCCGCACGGGTGCGGGGGTGGGCTCAGGCGGCTTCGAGGACGCCGACCCGGCGGCTCGCGGTGAGCCGCCCGCGGGAGGTGCCGGTGTAGGAGCCCGACGTCGGGGCCACGTCGCGGTAGTCGCGGCCGGTGGCGACGGTGACGTACCGCGAGCCGGCGCGGCGGCCGTTGCACGGGTCCAGCGGGACCGCGACGGCGTGGTCGCCCTCGGGGACGACGACCTCGGCCCACGCGTGGGTGCCGCCCTGGCCGAGCAGGTGGCCGGACACGTAGCGCCCGGGCATCCCGGCGGCGTGGAAGAGCGCCAGCAGGATGTGCGCGTAGTCCTGGCAGACCCCGCGGCCGCCGGCCAGGGCGTCCGCGGCCGGGGTGCCCACCGAGGTGATCCCGTACTGGTAGGTCATGGTCGCGTGCACCGCGGCGGACATCCGCTCGGCCCGCTCCAGCGGGCTGTCGCCGCGCTCGCTCAGGTCCGCGGCCCAGTCGCGCAGCCGCTCGTCGGGGGTGGTCAGGATCGTCGGGACGAGCAGGTCGCGCCGCTGCAGCGCCGCCACCGGGAGCACCGGCAGCCCGTCCTCGCGCACCCGCTCGAGCAGCGCCGCCACCGTGAACACGACCCCGGTGGGCACCTCGGCGGCGTGGAACTGCACAACGGTGTTCCCGCGGCCGTCGGGGCGCGAGCGGCGCCGCGCCGGCGCCCCGTCCATCGCGACCCGGTGGGCCCGCAGGTGCTGGCTGCCGTGGCGGGTCGGCGGGACGACGACCAGCTTCTGGCGCAGCGCGCTGACCGGGGCGTCGTAGTCGTAGCGGAAGCTCTGCTCGAGCAGGTAGGTGACCCGCTCCGCGGAGTCCAGGTCCACCCCGGCGTGGTCGAGCAGCGGCCGCCCGAGGGTGGACGAGTCGAGCATCACGCGACCTCCTCCGCGACCACCGTCATGGAGTCGAGCTTCGGCCCGCCGAAGTTCGTCACCATCGCGACGTCGGAGGCGTCACGGCCGGTGCCGATCAGGATCCGGCCCTTGCGGGTCCGGTTGTTGCGGGGGTCGAAGGTGTACCAGCGGCCACCGAGCCAGACCTGCATCCACGCGGCGAAGTCCATCGGGGCCGGGTCGCGGGCGACGTCCATGTCGGGCAGGTAGCCGAAGACGTAGCGGGCGGGGATGCTCAGCGCCCGGCAGAACGAGATCGCCACGTGGGTGAAGTCGCGACAGACCCCGCGGCCGGCCGCGTAGACGTCGGCCGCGGTCGACAGCGAGGTCGAGCTGCCGTACTGGAACGTCAGGTGGCTGTTCACGTGGTCGCAGATCGCCTGCACCCGCCGGTAGCCCGTGGCGTGGGTGCCGAACTGGGACCAGGCCGCGTCGCCGAGGACGTCGGGCAGGCAGTAGCGGCTCGGCAGGGTGTAGATCAGGACGTCGTCGGGGAGGTCCTCGGCGCGCATCTCGGGGGCGTCGAGGTCGACCTCCTCGGTCTCGTCGGGGACGGTCGCGACCGCCTCGTAGCGGACCGTGGAGCGCCCCGCGGGCAGCGTCACGCGGGTGCAGGGGTTGCCGTAGAGGTCGTGGTAGCGCCGCAGTTCCATCGACGGGTCCTGCGTCCAGGTCTCACCGCTCAGCACGACGTTCGGGGACAGCAGCGGCTCGACCTGGAACACCGACGGGGTGGGCACGTCGGCCAGCCAGGTGAACTCGCACCCGATCCGGACCTCGCGGCTCTGCATGGACGCATGCTGCCCTACCCGGGCGTCGCCCATCCAGCTCCCACAGGCCGTGGGCCCGGTAGTTAACGTGCCGGACACAGACGGCGACGCCGCGGTCCCGCCGCCGGCCCCGGCCCCGGTCGCCCGGGGGCCGTCCGAGGCCTCGTCCGACCTGCTGGGACTGCTCTCGGTCACCGACACGCCGCTCTCCGTCCTCAGATTCGTCAACGCCCGCTGTGCGAACGCCTCGGAGAACGATCCGGTGTCCCGGGCCGGCGCACCAGTCGGGAGATCGGCGCCGGACCCCCTCGACGCGGTCGGGACGCGCCCGGGCCGGGTGTGGGACGGGCCGGGGACGGGACCGGGACGGACGGATCGGGACGGGTCAGCCGGCGACGGGGGTGACGAGCTCGGGGCCGTCGGAGGTCACCCGGTTCACGGTCGTGGCCACCTCGACCGGGACCAGGCGCGGCTCGCCGAAGGCGTCGACGAGCGCCCGGACGTCGGCGGGCGCGGTCAGGGCCGGGTCGAGCCAGTCGTCGCGGAGCCCCGCGGGCACGAGCAGCGGCGACCGGTCGTGGATGCGGCCGAGGGCGTCACTCGCGCGGGTGGTGACCACCGTCGCCGACCACACCCACCGGTCGGGGTCGTCGGCGGCCCGCTCGCGGTCGCGCCACAGCTCGTAGAGGCCCGCGAAGGCCAGGCCGCCGCCGTCCTCGGCCCGCATGAAGTACGGGGTCTTGGCGGCCACCCCCGGCCGCTTCTCCCACTCGTAGTAGCCGTCGGCCGGGAGCAGGCACCGCCGCCGCGCCGCCGCGGTCTTGAACGCGGGCTTCTCGGTGATCGTCTCGACCCGGGCGTTGATCAGCCGGGTGCCGATCTTCGTGTCGTCCGCCCACGACGGCACCAGGCCCCAGCGGACGCTCCGCAGCTCCCGGACGGGCGCGGCGTCGGGCTCGTCGCGCGGGGACCGCTCGAGGACCGCCCGCACCTGCTGGGTCGGGGCGACGTTCCACGACGGCGCCAGCGGGGCCCCGACCGTGAACGCCGTTGCGAACTCCTGCCGGAGGTCGTCGTCGGACCGGGAGCTCGCGTATCGACCGCACACCCCCGCAGTCTCCCGCGCCGTCCGGCGGTGGGCCCGCGGCCGTCCCCGTGGACGTCTCCGCACACACCTCACGTGTCGGTCCGCCGCCTCACCGGTGAAGCTGCTGCTCAGCGAGGTGCTGACGGGCTCGCCGCCGTGAGGTGAGTGCGGAGACGTCCGCTGCCGGACGCTGCGGACCTCGAGGCCGCAGCCCGGAGCGGACGACCTCTGCGAGCGGCCTGCGACGGGGCCGGCGCGGGGGCCGTGTGCGTCGTCGGGTGGCAGGGTCGTCGGACAACGGGTCGCACCGCGGCGACCCGGCGGGAGGAGTGCGCGATGACCACCGTCCACCCGGGTGCGTTCAGCCCGATCACCGCAGAGCCGGGGTCGCCCCGGGCGACCGTCCTGCCGGGACCCGAGCCGCTCACCCCGGGTCCCGGGCCGACCGAGCCGGTCCCCGGCCCGGGCGGCCCCGCCGAGCCCGCCCCCGGTCCGCCGCTGCCGGGCCCGATGCCCAAGCCCCCCGGCCCCGGTCCGCTGGATCCGGGCCCCGGTCCGGCCGACCCGGCGCCCGGCCCGCCGCTGCCCGGAGCCGTCCCG
>CAXSIB010000096.1:0-9775 GCA_964237095.1 uncultured Actinomycetales bacterium | reverse complement strand
GGCGCCCCCGCCGCCGCCGTGCGCGACCCGGGTCAGCAGCTGCTCGGGGGTGTCCTCGCCGTCCAGCGGCTTGGGCTTGCGCGCCGGCCGCCGCGGGCGCGCGACCGCCGCCATCGGGTTCCCGACGGCCAGGCCCTCGGCGACGGCGAACGTGAAGAACTGGTTCCACGCCGACCAGGTGCGCAGCACGGTGGCCGAGGCGTGGTCGTCGGCGTAGACCCCGAACGACCGGCGCAGGCAGTCGCGGTCGAGGCCCTCCAGCGTCAGGTCCGCCGGGGCGATGCCGTGGAACTCCGCGGCCAGGTGGGTGATCGTCGACAGGTCCCGGCGGTAGGCGAGGGTCGTGTGCGCGGACTCCTTGCGGGGGCGGCGGGCCGCGAAGAACTCCGCGACCACCTCGCTCACCAGCACCCGTGCAGTCTCACCCGGCGGTGACCCCCGGCTCGCGCGGCGCACCGCGGCGGCAGAGACTCCCCAGGGACAGGACGCCCCGGGACAGGGACTCCCGAGGACAGGCGACCCAGCAGGAGGAGACGGCGATGGCGGACGAGCTGAAGAAGGGTGACGACGTCACCTGGAGCTCCCACGGGAACGAGGTCGAGGGCACCGTGGTGAAGAAGATCACCAGTGAGACCGAGGAGTCGGGCCGGACGGTCAAGGCCTCGAAGGACGAGCCGCAGTACGAGGTGAAGAGCGACAAGACCGGGAAGACCGCGGTCCACAAGCCCGGCGCCCTCGACCAGGCCTGAGCCCCGCCGGCCGTCGGCCCGTCAGCCGGCGGCCGCGTCGGCCGCCGGCCCGTCAGCCCGCGGCCGCGTCGGCCGCCCCGACCGCGTCGGCCGCCTCGACCGCGTCGGCCGCCTCGGCCGGGCCCACGAGGGCCCGCCGGACGGTCTCGGCGCTGATGCGGAAGTGGGCCCGGGCCACCCGGGCGGCCTGCTCGGGATCCCCGTCGGCGACCGCCGCCACCAGCGCGGTGTGCTCCCCGCGCGCCCGCCGGTACATGTCGTCGGCGTAGGGCTCGACCGGGACCCCGAGCGCCGCCGCCACGAGCAGGCGCCGCGACAGGGCGGACAGCTCGCTGTTGTGCGCGGCGTCCAGCACCGCCTCGTGCAGCGCCTGGTCGGCCCGGTGCCGCTCCCGTTCGGCGGGCGCGTCGCGGAAGCGCCCCAGCGCGGCCTGCATCGCCACGACGTCGGCCGGCCCGCGCCGCTCGGCCGCCGTGCGGGCGACGAGGGACTCGACGAGCTCGCGGAGGTCGAAGACCTGCTCGAGGCGCGGGCCCTGGTCGGCCACGATCCGCCGCACCGCCCCGTCGGCGGCCCCGGGCTCCAGTGCGCGGACGTACGCCCCCCCGGTGCGACCGAGCCGGACCTCGATCACCGCGGCGGTCCGCAGCATGCGCAGGGCCTCGCGGATGGTCGCCCGGCTCACCGCGAACGTGGCCGCCAGGCTGCGCTCGCTGGGGAAGCGGTCGCCCGGGAGGTAGCTGCCGACCGCGACCGCGGCGAGGAGCCGGTCGGCCAGCTCCTGCCCGGCACTCACCCGGCCGAGGGGGGCGATCAGCTCGGGATCGACGGCCGACCAGCGGGTCAGCGGCTCACCCACCCGCCGGGTCGGTGGCCCGTCGACCTCCCCGACCGGTGGCTCGCCGACGCGCCGCGGCACGTGCTCACCGACGCCTCGCGTCCGTTGCTCTCCGACACGGGTGACGTCGGCCGGTGACCGTGTGGGCGACCCAGGGCTCGGCACGCGGGTCCCCCTCCACGACGAAACGCAGTCGTAACACATAGGTACTTGAAACAGACCATTCGAGGGGAGCACCCTCCAGGGGCGCCCGGGGCACCCCCGGGCCCGACCGTCCGGGCAGCCACGCCCGCGGGGTCAGCAAACACGATCCGACCGCTCCACCGAAAGGTGTCCCGATGACCGTTCCGGCAACGCGCGAGGGCCGGATCCCGTTCGCCGGCGGGACCACCTGGTTCCGCGTGACCGGTGATCTCGACGCGGGCCCCACGCCGCTCGTGGTCCTGCACGGCGGTCCCGGGGTCGCCCACGACTACGTCCTCGCGATCGCCGACCTGGCCGTCGCGACCGGCCGGCCCGTCGTCCACTACGACCAGTTCGGGTGTGGGCTCTCGACCCACGACCCCGACCGCGACCCGGCGTCCTGGACGGTGGAGTTCTTCCTCGACGAGCTCGACACCGTGCTGCGCGCGCTCGGCCTGACCGACCGCCACGCGGTGCTCGGCCAGTCCTGGGGCGGGATGCTCGGCGCCGAGTACGCGGTGCGGCGACCGGCCGGCTTGCAGGCGCTGGTGATCGCCGACTCACCCGCCTCGATGACCACGTGGGTGGCCGAGGCCGACCGGCTCCGCCGCCAGCTGCCCGACGACGTCGCTGACGCCCTCACCCGCCACGAGGCGGCCGGGACCACCGACAGCCCGGAGTACGAGAAGGCGATGGCCGCGTTCTACGACGAGTTCGTGTGCCGCGTCGTCCCGAACCCGCCCGAGGTCACCGCGAGCTTCACCCAGCTCGCGGCCGACCCGACCGTCTACCACACGATGAACGGGCCGAGTGAGTTCCACGTCGTCGGCAGCCTGGTCGGGTGGACGGTCGAGGACCGGCTGCCGCAGATCTCCGTGCCCACACTGGTGATCTCCGGGGTGTACGACGAGGCGACCCCGCTCGCGGTGAAGCCGTTCCTCGACCGGATCCCGGACGTCCGGTGGGAGCTGTTCGCCGAGTCCAGCCACCTGCCTCACGTCGAGGAGCCGGAGCGCTACCTTGCCGTCCTCGACGAGTTCCTCTCCGCCCACACCGACTGACGACGCGCGCAGTCGCGGCGACCGCACGCGCACGACCGGACCACGACCCGCCACCCGACTGGAGCCCCATGACCTGGACCGGCAAGAGACACCGTGCGCTGGCCGCCGTCGGCACCGGCCTCGCGGCCGCCCTCGCGGTGGCCGCGTGCTCGAACACCACCCCGGCGGCCACCACGTCGGCGTCGGGCACCGCGGCCGCCCCGAGCGCCTCGGCGAGCGCGTCCGCCCCGGAGCTGATGGCCGGGGCGTCCTCGAGCGCGGTCGCCACGGCGGCGACGTTCCAGACCGCGCACCAGGGCGGGGACCTGAAGCTGCTGGCCACCGCCGCGGCCGGGACCATCGACCCGCAGATCAACTACACGCTGCAGTACTGGCAGCTGTACCGGGACGTCTACGACGGGCTGATGGCGTTCAAGTCGGTGAGCGGCCAGCCGTCCTTCGAGACCACCCCGGACCTCGCGGCGGCGGAGCCCGTGGTCAGCAACGGCGGCAAGACGTACACCTTCACCCTCCGCAAGGGGATCACCTTCTCCAACGGGCACGTCCTGGACACCGCCGACGTCGTCGCGTCGTTCCAGCGGATCTTCAAGGTCTCCAGCCCGACCGCCGGGTCGTTCTACAACGGGATCGTGGGCGCCACCGCGTGCCTGAAGACCCCGAAGACCTGCACGCTCGCCGGCGGGATCTCGGCCGACGCAGCCGCGGACACCGTCACGATCAACCTGACCGCGCCGGACCCCGAGTTCCTGTTCAAGATCGCGGTCCCGCACGCCTCGATCACCCCGGCCGGATCCCCCACCACCGACGTCGGCAACAAGCCCCTGCCGTCCACCGGGGCCTACATGATCTCCGCCTACGACCCCACCGGGAACGGCAAGCTCGTCCTGAGCCGCAACCCGCACTTCAAGGTCTGGTCCGCGCTCGCCCAGCCCCAGGGCTACCCGGACACGATCACGGAGTCCTTCGGGCAGACCGTGGACAACGAGGTCACGCAGATCGAGAACGGGCAGGCCGACTGGATGGCGGACTCCCCGCCCACGGGCCGACTCAACGAGCTGGGGACGACCTACGCCAGCCAGATCCACGTGAACACCCTGACGGCGATGTACTACCTGCCGATGAACACGAACCTGGCGCCGTTCAACAACGTGCAGGCCCGCGAGGCCGTCAACTGGGCGATCGACAAGAACGCCGTCGTCAAGCTCTACGGCGGGTCCAAGCTCGGCACGCCGGTCTGCACGGTCCTCCCGCCCGGGTTCCCGGGCCACGTCGACAACTGCCGGTACACCAAGGGCGGCGGCACCACCTGGACCGCACCGGACCTCGACCGGGCCAAGGCGCTCGTGAAGTCCTCGGGCACCGCGGGCCAGACGGTCACCGTCATCACGACGACCGACCCGATCGGGGCCTCGATCGGGGAGTACGTCCAGAGCGTGCTCAACTCGATCGGCTACAAGGCGCAGGTCCGCAAGCTGTCGTCCAACATCCAGTTCACCTACATCCAGAACACGAAGAACAAGGTCCAGATCAGCCTGAGCCAGTGGTACCAGGACTACCCGGCCGCCGCGGACTTCTTGGCCGTGCTGTTCTCCTGCGCGTCCTTCCACCCGGGCAGCGACTCGAGTGTCAACATCTCCGGGTATTGCGACAAGCCCAACGAAGCCCTCCTGGCGAGCGCGCTGAAGACCGAGCAGACCAAGGGACTCGACGCGGCGCTGCCGACCTGGGCGAAGATGGACCAGCACGTCATGGCGGACGCGGTCACCGCTCCGCTGTTCACCCCGAAGCTGGTCGACCTCACCGCGAAGAGGGTGGGCAACTACACGTTCAGCAAGCAGTTCTACCTGCTGCTCGACCAGCTCTGGGTCCAGTGACCGCAGGATCTCCCGAGGTCGGCCGGGCGGTCCTCCCGGCCTTACCGGCGAACACCGGTACCGCCGCGGCGGGGCCGTGGCGGGTCGGGCTCCGCCAGCTGGCGGCCAACCGGGCGTCGGTGGCCGCGGCGGTGGTGCTCCTGCTGATCGTCCTGGCCTGCCTGGCGGCGCCGCTCTACGCCCACCACGTCGCGCACACCGACCCCTTCGGGTCCAACCTCGACGGGACGACGGTCGTCGACGGGCAGACCGTCCCGGTCATGGCGGCGAGCACCGGCGGGCTCGGCCTCGGCTCGACGCCGATCGGCCCCACCGGTGACCCGGCGCACTTCCTGCTCGGCGCCGACGGCCAGGGGCGCGACGTGATGGCGCGGTTGCTGTACGGCGGGCGCAACTCCCTGCTCATCGGGTTCGGGTCGGCGCTGCTGTGCTGCGCGGTGGGGGCCGCCCTCGCGGTGGTCGCCGGCTACTTCGGCGGCATCGTCGACGGCGTGCTGTCGCGGGTCTTCGACGTCATCTGGGCGTTCCCCGTGTACCTGCTCGGGATCAGCCTGTCGATCGTGCTGATCGGGAGCGGCTTCTCCTGGGGCCCGCTGCACGTGACCGCGGGCAGCCTGTGGTTGCCGGTGCTCATCATCGCGGCCATCTACGTGCCCTACGTGGCCCGTCCCGTGCGCGGGCAGGTGCTGTCGCTGCGGGAGCGGGACTTCGTACGCGCGGCGGTCGGGCTCGGCGCGAGCGACGGCCGGATCATGCGCCGCGACATCGTGCCGAACGTCATCCCGACGGTGGTGGTCTTCCTGCCGCTGATGACGGCCATCAACATGCTCACCGAGTCCGCGCTGTCGTTCCTGTCGATCGGCGTCCAGCCGCCCTCGGCCAGCTGGGGGACGATCATCAACGACGGCCTGCAGCTGCTGTACACCCGGCCGGTGGTCGCCCTCGCCCCGGGCATCGCCCTGGTGGTCACCGCGGTCGCCCTCAACGTGCTCGGCGACGGCGTGCGCGACGCCCTCGACCCGCAGGCGCGGATCCGCGGGGCCGGCTGATGGTCGCGTTCATCCTGCGCCGCCTCGCCTCGACGGTGTTCATCCTCTTCGCGATCAGCGTGCTGACGTTCCTCATCTTCTTCGCCACCCCCGGGGTCGACCCGGCGGCCCGGATCGCGGGCCGCAACGCCGACCCGCAGACGGTGGCCCAGGTGCGTGCGTCCTTCGGCCTCGACCGCCCGCTCCCGATCCGCTACGCCCTGCTGATGAAGCACCTGTTCATCGACGGCGACCTCACGTCCTACGTCAACCGGGGCCAGCGGGTGCTGCCCCAGATCACCGCCGCGATCCCCGTCACCCTGTCCCTCGTGGTCGGCGCGGCGGTCATCTGGATGGTCGTCGGGATCGCGATGGGGACCCTCGCGGCCAGCTCCCGCGGGAAGCTGCTCGACCCGGTGCTGTCCGTCGTCGGCCTGGTCGGGGTGTCGATGCCCGTGTACTGGCTGGGCGAGGTCGTGAACCTGCTCACCCAGAGCCGCCTCCACCTGTCGCTGTTCCGCTGGGTGCCCGCCCTGGGCTACGTGGCCTTCACGTCGAGCCCCGGCCAGTGGGCGCTGCACCTGCTGTTCCCGTGGCTGACCCTCGCCGTGCTCTACGCGGGGATCTACGCCCGGGTCCTGCGCGGGGAGATCATCTCGGCGCTCAGCGAGGACTACGTCCGCACCGCCCGGGCCAAGGGCCTGTCCGAGCGCCGGGTGCTGCTCAAGCACGCGCTGCGCTGCTCGCTCATCCCGGTCGTGTCCCTGTTCGGGCTGGACTTCGGCGCGCTCGTCGGCGGCGCGGCCCTGCTCACCGAGGTCGTGTTCAGCCTGCCGGGGATCGGCGCGCTCACCTACACCTCGCTGGAGAACACCGACCTCCCGGTCATCATCTCCGCGGTCATCTACTCGGCGTTCTTCATCGTCCTCGCCAACGCCCTGGTCGACCTCGGCTACGCCCGCCTCGACCCGCGGGTGCGTCATGCCTGAGCCGCTGCTGCGGGTCCGGGACCTGCACGTGGCCTTCCGGGCCCGCAGCGGGCCGATGGTGGCCGTGTCCGAGCTGTCCTTCGACCTCGCCGCGGGGGAGGTCCTCGGCATCGTCGGGGAGTCCGGCTCCGGCAAGAGCGTGTCCATGCTGAGCGTGCTCGGGCTGGTGGCGAGCGCGAACCTCGAGGTGTCGGGGTCGGCGGTCTTCGACGGGACCGAGCTGCTCGGCGCCGCCCCGGGGGTGCTGCAGCAGATCCGCGGCCGGCGCATCGCGCTGGTCCCGCAGGACCCGATGACCGCGCTCACGCCGGTCTACACGGTCGGCTGGCACATCGCCGAGCAGCTGCGCGCCCACCGGGACCTGTCCAGGCGGGCGGCGCGGGCGCGGGCGGTGGAGCTGCTCGGCGAGGTCGGCATCCCGAATCCCGAGCGCCGCGTCGACAACTACCCGCACGAGTTCTCCGGCGGCATGCGCCAGCGGGCGGTCATCGCGATGGCCCTGTCCTGCGAGCCCGACCTGATCGTCGCCGACGAGCCGACCACCGCCCTCGACGTCACCAGCCAGGCGCAGATCCTCGACCTGCTGCGCCGGCTCCGGCGCACCCACGGGACCGCTGTCGTGCTGATCACCCACGACATGGGCGTGATCTCGGAGATGGCCGACCGGGTGCTGGTCATGTACGCCGGGCGGGCGGTCGAGATCGGCCCGCGCCGGCAGGTGCTCACCGCGTCGCGCCACCCGTACACGTGGGGACTGCTGGAGTCGGTGCCGCGGGCCGCGTCGACCGGTGCCGGCGCGGCGGAGCGCCGCACCCGGCGGCTGCCCACCATCCCGGGGGCGCCGATCACCCCGGCCGAGGCCGGCGACGGCTGCGTGTTCGCCAGCCGCTGCCGGCACCGGATGGACGTCTGCACGACCCGCCCGCCGCTGGTCCCCAGCGGCGACGTCGCCGACCACGTCGACGCCTGCTGGCTGACCCCGGCGCAGAAGGCGGCGGCCCGTGACGGCGACGCGGTCCCGACGGCAGTGGTGGAGGTCGCATGAGCACGGCGCTCGGGGCGCAGGACGCATCGGCGACGGCGGCCGCGGGGGGCGCGCCGGCGGCGGCGCCGCTGCTGCGGCTGACCGGGGTCAGCAAGGAGTTCCCGGCGGGCCGCGGCGCCGGCGGGGTCGGGCGCCGGTCGGTGGTCCACGCCGTCGACGGGGTCACCCTCGACGTCGCGACCGGGGAGACCCTCGGGGTGGTGGGGGAGTCCGGCTGCGGGAAGTCCACCCTCGGGCGCACGATCGTCCGGCTGCTCGACCCGACGTCCGGGCGCATCGAGTTCGCCGGGCAGGACATCACCACGATGTCGCGCCGGGCGCTGCGCCCGGTCCGCCGCGACCTGCAGCTGGTCTTCCAGGACCCGTTCGCGTCGCTCAACCCGCGCCGGCGCGTGGGGGAGTCCGTCGCGGACCCGTTGCGCATCCACGGGATCACGGGCGGCGCCGCGACCGGCGGCGGCCGCCGGGACACCCGGGCGATGGTCCGGGAGCTGTTCGAGCGGGTCGGGCTGCGCCCGGACGCGGTCGACCGCTATCCCCACGAGTTCTCCGGCGGGCAGCGCCAGCGGGTCGGGATCGCGCGGGCGCTCGCGACGACGCCGCGGCTGCTGGTCGCCGACGAGCCGGTGTCCGCCCTCGACGTGTCGATCCAGGCGCAGGTGCTCAACCTGCTGGCCTCGCTGCAGGAGGAGTTCGGGCTCACCTACGTCTTCATCACCCACGACCTGGGGGTGGTGCGGCACTTCTGCGACCGGATCGCGGTCATGTACCTCGGGGAGCTGGTCGAGCTGGCCCCGGCGGCGGCGGTGTACGGGTCCCCGGCGCATCCCTACACCGAGGCCCTGCTGTCGGCGATCCCCCAGCTGGAGGGCGACCCGGCGCCGGTGCGGGAGCGGATCGTGCTCCGCGGCGACGTGCCCAGCCCGATCGACAAGCCGTCGGGCTGCTCGTTCCACACCCGCTGCCCGTTCGTGCAGGAGCGCTGCCGGGTGGAACGCCCCGTCCTGCGCCCGGTGGGGGACGGCCGGTCGGCGGCCTGCCACTTCCCGCGCAACGCCCCGGGGCTCCCGTTCCTCCCGTCGGCGGCGTCGGTTTCCTAACATCTGCCCCATGGCAGACAGCTGGCCCGGGGTGGCGCTCGCCGACGGCGCCTCGATCCCCCTGCTCGGGCTCGGCACCTGGCGCGCGGAGGCCGAGGGCGCCTACCGCGCGGTGCGCCACGCCCTGGACGTCGGGTACCGCCATCTGGACACCGCGAAGGCGTACGGCAACGAGGAGGAGGTCGGTCGCGCCGTCCGGGACTCCGGCGTACCCCGCGAGGAGGTGTTCGTCACGACCAAGCTGCCGCCCAACGACGCCGGCCGCGCCGCCGAGGTCCTCCGGGACAGCCTGCGGCTGCTGGGCCTCGACCGGGTCGACCTGTGGCTGGTGCACTGGCCGCCGCGCCAGACGGCGTCCCCGGACACCTGGCTGGCGTTCGTCGACGCCCGCGAGCAGGGGCTGGCCACGTCCATCGGGGTCAGCAACTACTCCATCCCGCAGCTCGACGAGCTGACGCGGGCCACCGGGGTGACCCCGACGGTCAACCAGGTGCCGTGGAGCCCGCTGCGCCACGACCAGGCGGTCCTGGACGCGCACCGCGCCCGCGGGGTGGTGCTCGAGGGCTACAGCCCGCTGCGCCAGGGCGCGCTGACCGACCCGACGGTCGTCGCGATCGCCGCCGACCACGGCGTGAGCCCGGCCCGGGTCGTCCTGCGCTGGCACCTGGACAAGGAGGTCGTCGCGATCCCGAAGTCGGTGGACCCGGGCCGGATCGAGGAGAACGCCGACCTCTTCGACCTGGTCCTCACCCCGGACGAGATCGCCCGGCTCGACGCCCTCGGCCGCCGGTGAGACCGCTGCCACCGGTGCCGCGGCTGACGAGCGTGCGGCCGGCCGCAGGGGGTCGGGCCGCCCGGGCGGCGGTGCTGCTGCGGCGCGGGGTCACCGTGGCGTTCGCCGTGTCGGG
>CAXSIB010000095.1:0-9784 GCA_964237095.1 uncultured Actinomycetales bacterium | reverse complement strand
CGGGCTGATCGCCTCCCTGCGCTCGCGGCGGGCCGAGGTCCGCGCCCGGCGCCTCGAGTCGTCCTGGCGACAGGCCTGGGCCGACTGGGCGCGCGCGGCGCAGTAGCCGGCCCGGCCGCCCGGTCAGTCGACGGGGACGTCGATGGTGAGGAAGGCGTGGGCGGGGACCCGCAGCGTCAGGTGGCCGTCGGTCACGCGGACCCCGTCGAAGGGCCGCGGGCGGACGGCGTCGGGGCCGCCGGTGGTGTTGTGCGCGTGCAGGGTGTCCGCGGTGAGGATCCGGGCGCTCGGAGCGCCGACCCCGCGGCCGCGCAGGTCGATGGCGAGGTCGACCTCGTGGTCGGTGTCGAGGTTGGTCAGCGAGATCAGCGCGTGACCGTCCCGGGTGCTCGCCGACATCGACAGCGTCTGCAGGTCGGCGTCCCCGACCGGGCGGTGGGTGTCGCCGCTGACCAGGTGCACGGTCAGGGAGGCGGCGTCCTGGTGGGCCCGGTTCATCTCGAACACGTGGTAGGTCGGGGTCAGGATCAGCTGCGGGCCGTCGGTGAGGACGACGGACTGCAGGACGTTGACGGTCTGCGCGAGGTTCGTCATCACCAGCCGGTCGGCGTGGCGGTGGAACACGTCGAAGTGCAGGCTCGCGACCAGGGCGTCGCGCAGGGTGTTCTGCTGGTACAGGAAACCCGGGTTCGTGCCCTCCTCCACGTCGAACCAGGTGCCCCACTCGTCGATGACGAGCCCGATCCGCCGGGCCGGGTCGTAGCAGTCCATGACCGCCTCGTGGCCCCGGATCAGCTCCTCCATCCGCTGCGCGGCGGCCATCGTGGCGTACCAGTCGTCGACGCTGAACCGGGTGGCGTCGCCCTTGTCCTCCCACGTGCCCGGGATCGTGTAGTAGTGGAACGACAGTCCCTGGAAGTGGTTCTCCGGCCGGCCCTGGCCGCCGAGGTGGCCGACGGTCTTCATCAGCGCCTCGGTCCAGGAGTAGTCGTCGTCCCTGGCCCCGGCGGCGACCCGGTAGAGGGTGTTGGTGCCGTGGTCGCGGCAGTAGGTGCCGTACCGGCGGGCGAGATCCGCGTAGTACTCGGCGCGCATGTTGCCCCCGCACCCCCACGGTTCGTTGCCCAGCCCCCAGAACGGCACCCGCCACGGCTGGTCGCGGCCGTTGCGGCGGCGCAGCGCCGCCATCGGGCTGTCCCCGTCGCGGGTCAGGTACTCCACCCAGTCGCTCATCTCCCGGACGGTGCCGCTGCCGACGTTGCCGGCGATGTAGGGCTCGGCGTCGAGCAGCTCGCACAGCGCCATGAACTCGTGGGTCCCGAAGTGGTTGTCCTCCTCGACGTCACCCCAGTGGGTGTTGACCATCCGGGGCCGGTCCGCGTGCGGGCCGATCCCGTCGGTCCAGTGGTAGTCGTCGGCGAAACAGCCGCCCGGCCAGCGCAGGTTCGGGATGTCGATGCCACGCAGCGCCGCCACCACGTCGAGCCGGATGCCGCCCTCGTTCGGGATGTCGGAGTCCTCCCCGACCCAGAAGCCGCCGTAGATGCAGCGGCCGAGGTGCTCGGCGAAGTGGCCGTAGAGGTGTCGGCTGATCGTCGGTCCCGGCAGGTCGAGGTCGATCACGGCCCGGGCCGCGGCGACGTCGGTGGCGGCGACGGGGGTGGCGGTCTCCGGCATGGGGGCTCCTCGGCGGTGGGGTGACGGTGAGGCTGACGGTGCCACGGGTTCGTGGCGGCGTCCTGCTGTGGCGGCGTCCCGCGACGTCGGCGGCGGCGGGACGGCCACGTCGCGGTCAGGTGTCCCGGTGGCGGGGTTGGTCGAACTCGATCACATCAAGCATCTGGTCGACGACCTGCGCGACGGGCGCCGTGGCGTCGATGGCGATGCCGTCCGGGGTGTCCTCGCCCGACCGGTGCAGGCGCTCGACGAGCTCGCGTTCCGACGGGCGTCCGCCCCACTCGTCCGCCGGTCGCCGGTCGAGGCGCCGCCTCAGGGTGTCGAGATCGACCGTGAGGACGAAGACGGCGTCGAACAGGCCGATGAAGTCCCGGACGTTGCGGGAACCGCCGCAGAAGAACGTCGCCGCCTGAGCCTGATCGGCGACCAGGGCGCTGACCGTGTCCACCCGCCACAGGTGGTGCTCGTGGGAGTGGCCCGCCACCGCCACCCCGGTGGCCGGATCGCCCTGGTACGCCAGCTCCCGGTCCCCGTGGACGGCATGGAGACCACGCCGCTGGAGCTCGTCGCACACGGAGGTCTTGCCCGTGCCGGAGACGCCCTCGACCAGGTAGTTCCGCCGGCCCATGCGCAGCAGCCAACGCCGCCGCCCGCGCTCGCGTCAACCACCGACGGTGCCGTCCAGAGGTGCGGTCAGGGATGCTGACGCTGACCCGCCCCGACGACGTGAGGGTGACGCGTGACCCAGCCAGGTTCCGGGCCGGGGCCGGTCCTGGCCCCGGGGTGCCTCTCGGCGCACCCGCAGCCGTCGCTGTCCGCCGCCGAGCTGACGTTGCGGCCGTGGCACCGCGGTGATGCGGCGGACCTGGTGGGCGCCTACGCCGACCCCGCCATCCACCGCTGGCACGCCCGCTCCCTGTCCCTCGACGAGGCCGGGGCGTGGGTCACCCACGAGGCGGACCGGTGGCGGCAGGAGACCGGTGCCAGCTGGGCCGTCACCCACCACGGCTCGCTGCGGGGGCGGGTGGGCATCGGCGGCGTCCACCTGGGCGAGGGCCGGGCCGGGGTGACCTACTGGGTCCTCCCGGCCGCTCGCGGGCGGGGCATCGCCGCGCTGGCTCTGGGCGCCGTGGCCGACTGGGCCTTCGACGACGTGGGTCTGCACCGCCTGGAGCTGGACCACTCGACCCGCAACCCGGCCTCCTGCCGCGTCGCGGTCAAGGCGGGCTTCGCCGTCGAGGGGACGAAGCGGGCCCAGGCCCTCCACCTCGACGGCTGGCACGACATGCACGCGCACGCCCTGCTCGCCGGCGACCCTCGTCCCGCCCGCGGCCGATGACCGTGACGCCTCCGGCCGACGCGTCCCCGGCGGACCTGGTCGAGCGCAGCCTCCGCGACCTCGGCTGGGGTGGACCGGCCCGGGTGGTGACCGAACTGACCGGCGGAGCGTCGGGGTCGCAGGTGTTCCTGCTCGACCTCGGCGGCGAGCCCGCCGTCCTCAAGACCACCGAGGACCCCGCCTGGTACGCCCGAGCGGCCCGAGAGCTGGCGGTCCACCGGGAGCTCGGGCCGGCCCTCCGGGACTTCCTGCCGGAGGCGCGGGCCACCCACCGTGACCCGCACGGGGTCCGGCTCCTGCTGGCGGCCCACGATCCCTTCCCGCGGGCGGCGGCCGTGACCGAGGCGGCGTGGATCGAGCTGGCGGACCGGCTCGGTCGGCTGCAGCAGGTGGCTGTCCCGCGGCCGGGGTGGCTCCGGCCCCGCCCGCGCCCGTCGCCGGCGG
The DNA here is from genome assembly GCA_964237095.1 of uncultured Actinomycetales bacterium. GTDB lineage: Bacteria > Actinomycetota > Actinomycetes > CAXTBU01 > CAXTBU01 > CAXSIB01. The sequence continues at coordinate 6,324 of CAXSIB010000095.1, read as the reverse complement.
CGGTGGCCGACGCGGTGCGCGGGTGGGCGCGCCACGGATCCGCCGCGCTCGCCGCTCGGGCGGCCGAGCGGCTGGACGCGGCCCGGAGTCTCCCGTCGGGTCTCGCCACGGTCCTGACGCACGGGGACTGTCACGTCGGCAACGTCCTGAACGGGCCGGGCGGCCGCCCGGTGTGGGTCGACTGGCAGGAGGTGTGCCTGAGCAGCGGTCTCGACGATCTGGTGTTCCTGTGGCAGCGGGCGGAGTTCGACGGGGCCCACCCGCCCCGTGCGGCGATGACCGCGGCGTACGCCGCCGCGCGGGGTGTGCCGCGGGGCGGCGCCCTGCGAGCCGCCCTCGACTCCTGCGAGCTGCGCCGGCTCCTCGTCGACTGGCCGCCGTTCCTGGGTCACGGCTCGCCGGACCACCGGCAGGTCATGACCCGGCGGCTGGAGGAGCTCGCGGACGGGGCCGTCGGCTCGTGACCGGCCCCGGGACGGGCGTCGATCGGCTCAGCGACCGGAGCGGGTCCCCCGGTGTCCGGTTCGGGCCCGGTCCACGGCCCGGCGGTGGTCGCCGCCGGGGTGGGTCACCGGGCCTGCGGGCGTGAGTACCGGACCTCGAGGGTGCCGCGGGTGCCGCCGGTCGGGGTGTAGAGCGTGGCGACCCCGAGCGGGCTCTCGTCGGCGAAGCCCGCGGCGGCGTAGAAGGCCCGCGCCCGGGTGTTGCCGGCCAGCACCCACAGCCGGACCGGGTCCAGGCCGTCGGCGGCGAGCCGGGCCAGGGCGTGGGCGAGCAGCAGCCGTCCGGCCCCGCGGCCCTGCGCGGCCGGGTGCACGTACAGCGCCTGGATCTCCCCGGCGGCGGGCGCGGCCGGCCAGCCGGGCTCGTCGTCGGACGTCCGGTACGCGCCCGAGAACACGAACCCGACGACCTCGCCGGCCACCTCGGCCACCGTCCCCGGCGGCCGGTCGGCCCACTCCCGCCGCCGCCGGGCCGCCTCGGAGACCGGGTCCATCGCCGCCAGCACCGCCGGCTCGATCAGCCCCGCGTAGGCCGTGCGCCAGCCCGCGACGCGGACGACCGCGATCGCCTCCGCGTCGGCCGGGACGGCCGGCCGGACGGTCACCTGGTCCGTCACCCGGTCCTTCACGTGGTCCGTCACCTCGTCCGGCCTGTCGCTCCTGTGCACTCGAGTACAGCCAAGCTCCTCCAGGCGGCCCGGTCGAGCGACCTGGCGGCTCCCGGGTGCTCGAGTGCACGCCGGTCCGGCCGCGGGCGGCCCGAATCGACGGATCGAGACGGTCGGCGGCCGTATCGTGGGGGCAACGGCTTCGATCCGGCCATCACCGGGGAGCCTCCGGAAGAACCGGCCGGCCGCGCACACCGCGGGCGACCCCAGTAGAACCGGGCGGGTGCGGCCCGTCATCGCCGCACGAGAGCGGGCACGCCCGACCGGTCCGCCGGCCGGGAGCGCCAAGCGGGGTGGTACCGCGCGGTCCGGCGTCAGCGCCGGGCGGCGTCCCCGCACACCGGCGACGTGTGCGAGGACAGCGAGCGATGGCGTACCCCCTGGTCGACCTCACCGGCCGGACCGACCGCACCCCGAACAGCGCCGGCGTCCCGGCGCAGCCGGACCTGCCCGCCCTCGAGCGCGCGGTGCTGGCGTCGTGGGCGGCGGGGGACACCTTCCGGCGGTCGGTCGAGGCGAACCCGCCCGGACCGGGCGGCGCCAACGAGTTCGTGTTCTACGACGGCCCGCCCTTCGCCAACGGCCTCCCGCACTACGGCCACCTGCTCACCGGGTACGTCAAGGACCTCGTGCCCCGCTACCAGACCATGCGCGGACGCCACGTCGAGCGGCGGTTCGGCTGGGACACCCACGGGCTGCCCGCCGAGCTGGAGGCCGAGCGCCGCCTCGGGATCACGAGCAAGGCCGGCATCGCGGAGATGGGCATCGAGGCGTTCAACGCCGTCTGCCGGTCGTCGGTGCTGGAGTACACCCGGGAGTGGGAGGCCTACGTCACCCGCCAGGCCCGGTGGGCGGACTTCGAGCACGACTACAAGACCCTCGACCTGCCCTACATGGAGAGCGTCCTGTGGGCGTTCAAACGCCTGTGGGACAAGGGACTCGTCTACTCCTCCTACCGGGTGCTGCCCTACTGCTGGCGCGACGAGACGCCGCTGTCCGCGCACGAGCTGCGGATGGACGACGACGTCTACCAGGTCCGCCGCGACCCGGCGGTGACGGTCGCCTTCACCCTGGCCGGCCACGACGGTGCGGCCCGTGAGGACGACGGTGACACCGGTGAGGGAGGTCCCGTCGAGGACGGCGACCGGGTGCTGGCCTGGACGACGACCCCGTGGACGCTGCCCTCCAACCTCGCCCTCGCGGTCGGCCCGGACCTGCACTACGTCCGGGTCCGCGGGGCCGACGGCGCGGTGTACGTGCTCGCGCGGGACCGGGTCGCCTCCTACGCCCGCGAGCTCGGCGAGGACCCTGAGGTGCTCGCCGAGCTGACCGGCGCGGACCTGCTCGGCCGCCGGTACACCCCGCTGTTCGGGTACCTCACCGACACCGAGGTCTTCGGCACCGGGCGCGCGTTCCGGGTGATCGCCGCCGACCACGTCACCACCGAGGACGGCACCGGGGTGGTGCACATGGCGCCGGCCTACGGCGAGGAGGACCAGCGGGCGTGCGACGCCGCCGGCATCCCGACGGTCCTGACCGTCGACGAGCGCGCCCGGTTCACCGACGTCATCCCGGATCTGCAGGGCCTGCAGGTGTTCGACGCGAACCCGGTGATCATCAGGACCCTGCGTGAGCAGGGGACCCTGCTCCGCCGGGAGGACTACGACCACTCCTACCCGCACTGCTGGCGCTGCCGCACGCCGCTGATCTACCGCGCGGTGTCCAGCTGGTTCGTCGAGGTCACCCGGTTCCGCGACCGGATGGTCGAGCTGAACGAGGAGATCACCTGGATCCCCGGGAACGTCAAGCACGGGCAGTTCGGGAAGTGGCTGGCCGGCGCGCGGGACTGGTCGATCAGCCGCAACCGCTTCTGGGGCACGCCGATCCCGGTGTGGGTCTCCGACGACCCGGCGTTCCCGCGGACCGACGTGTACGGCAGCCTCGACGAGCTCGAGCGGGACTTCGGGGTGCGCCCGACCGACCTGCACCGCCCGTTCGTCGACGACCTGACCCGGCCGAACCCCGACGACCCCAGCGGGGCCTCGACGATGCGCCGCGTGCCCGACGTCCTCGACGTCTGGTTCGACTCCGGCTCGATGCCCTACGCGCAGGTGCACTACCCGTTCGAGAACGTGGAGTTCTTCGAGCAGCACTACCCGGGCGACTTCATCGTGGAGTACATCGGGCAGACCCGCGGCTGGTTCTACCTCCTGCACGTGCTGGGGACCGCGCTGTTCGACCGGCCCGCCTTCAAGACGTGCATGTCGCACGGGATCGTCCTCGGCGACGACGGCGCGAAGATGAGCAAGAGCCTGCGCAACTACCCCGACGTCGACGAGGTCTTCGACCGCGACGGCTCCGACGCCATGCGCTGGTTCCTGATGGCGAGCCCGATCCTGCGCGGGGGCAACCTCGTGGTCACCGAGGCGGGCATCCGCGACGGCGTCCGCCAGGCCCTGCTGCCCCTGTGGAACGCGTGGTACTTCCTCGCGCTCTACGCCGACGCCGACGGCGTGACCGCCCGGACCGACGCGCTGCGCCCCGCCGACGGCGCTGACCCCCTCGACCGGTACGTCCTCGCGCGGACGAGAGCACTGGTCGCCACGGTCACCGCGGCGCTGGACACCTACGACGTGGCCGGGGCGTGCGCGGCGTTCCGGGCGTTCTGCGACGACCTGACCAACTGGTACATCCGCCGGTCCCGGCCGCGCTTCTGGGCGGGCGAGCGGGCGGCGTTCGACACCCTCGCCACCGTGCTCGAGGTGGCGTGCCGGGTGGCCGCCCCCCTGCTCCCGCTGACGGCGGAGTCGATCTGGCGCGGCCTCACCGGCGGGGACTCCGTGCACCTGGAGCCCTGGCCGGCCGCCGCGGACCTCGGCAGCCCCGACCCGGGCGTCGACGACGACCTCGTCGCCGCGACGGCGCTCGCCCGCGCCGTGTGCTCCGCCGCGCTGTCGGTCCGCAAGGCCCGCGGGCTGCGGGTGCGGCTGCCGCTGGCCACCCTCACGGTGGCCACCCCCGACGCGGCGCTGCTCGAGGGGCTGCGCGCTGCTATCGCCGAGGAGGTCAACGTCCGGCAGGTGGTGCTGACCACCGACGTCGCCACCCACGCGCGGACCCAGGTCCGGGTCAACGCGCGGGTCGCCGGCCCGCGCCTCGGCGGTCAGGTCCAGCAGGTGATCAGGGCGGTCCGGGCGGGGGACTGGGAGACCACCGCGGACGGCATCCGCGCGGCGGGGATCGACCTCGTGCCGGGGGAGTACGAGGAGCTGGTCGTGGTCGCCGACCCCGAGGCGTCGGCGGTCCTGAGCGGCACCGCGACCTCGACCGGCTCGACCGGCGGGACCACCGGGGTCGTCGTGCTCGACACGCGGGTCACCGCGGAGCTGGCCGCCGAGGGCCTGGCGCGCGACGTGGTGCGTGCGGTCCAGCAGGCCCGGCGCGACGCCGGGCTGGAGGTCTCCGACCGGATCCGCCTCACCCTCGACCCGGGCTCGGCCGCGGTCGCCGCGGCCCTGGAGACCCATCGACAGCTGGTGGCGACGGAGACGCTGGCCGTCGAGCTCGTCCTCGGTGCGGTCGGTGCGGTCGGTGCGGTGGGTGCCGGCGGTGACGCCGGTGGCGGGTCGGTCGTCACCGTCACCGTCGGCGACGGCGGACCGGGCTCGACGGTCGGCATCGGCGTGGAGGTCGCCGCGACGCCGGCGGCCACCTGACGCCCCGACCGCCCGCCGCTCGGCCCGGGCGGGCCGTCGGCCCGGCGGCCGCGTTAGCGTTCCCGGTCGGGTCCCGCCGCCGTCGCCCGGAGCTCCCGACCGCCCTCACCCGCCCGACGACAGGACGACCCTTCCCCGTGTGTGCTGCGTGTGGTGTCCCGACCCACCTCGCCGAGCTCGACGTCCCGCCCACCGGGATGGCGCCGCCGACGGCTCCCGGACCGCGCTCGACCGCGACCGGTCCCCGCCGGTTCGCGGCCCTGCGCAACCGCGACTGCGGCCCGTACCTGGTCGGCGGGATGCTCTCGATGATGGCCGACAACGTCGAGCACGTCATCACCTACTGGGTCCTGTGGCAGCGGTTCCACTCCCCGGCGCTGACCGGGTTCGAGGTCATCAGCCACTGGACGCCGTTCCTGCTGCTGTCGGTGTGGTTCGGCGGCCTCGCCGACCGCCACGACTGCCGCCGGGTCATCCAGGCCGCGCAGCTGCTGTTCATGGCCGTGTCGATCACGTGGGGGGTGCTGTTCCTGACCGGCGGCCTGTCGATCACCGTGGCGTGCGTGCTGCTGGTCGCGCACGGCGTCGCGGGCTCGATGTGGTCCCCGGCCGAGCAGCTGATGCTGCAGGACTTCGTCGGCCCGACGGACCTGCCGAGCGCGGTCCGGCTCAACTCGACGTTCCGCAGCCTCGGCATCCTGTTCGGGCCGGTGGTCGGCTCGGTCCTGCTCATCGGGCTGGGCCCGTCGGTGGGCATCTGGGTCAACGCCGCGATCTACCTGCCGCTCACGCTCTTCCTGCTGCACACGCGGTTCACCGGGCACGTCCGTACCGCCGCCGTCGCGCGCGCCCGGGTCGGCGCGCTGGACGCCCTGCGGGTCCTGCGCGGGGTGGCGGCCGACCGGACCCTCGTCTCGATGATCGTGCTGGCCGGGCTGGGGTCGTTCTTCGTCGGCTCGTCCCTGCAGTCGGTGATGCCGGTGTTCGCCCACGCCTTCGGCACCGGGGACGCCACGTCGGCGTACGGGGTGCTGCTCTTCGCCAACGGCGCCGGCGGGGTGGTCGGCGGCCTGGTCCTCGAGGCCACCGGCTGGGTCCGCCCGAACGTGGCCGCCGCCGTGGCCTCGACGGTGGTGTACGCCGTGGCGATGCTCGGGTTCGCGGTCACCGGCAGCCTGGTCGCCGCGGTCGCGCTGCTCGCGGTCGGCGGCATGGCCAACCTGGTCTCGATGTCGGTCGGGCAGACCGTCGTGCAGCTGCGGGCGCCGGCGGCCGACCGCGGCCGGGTGGTCGGGGTCTACGCGATGTCCGCCAACGGGCTGAAGGTCGGCAGCGGCTTCACCGTCGGGCTGCTCGGGGCCGTGGTGGGCGTGCACTGGTCCCTCGGGCTCAGCGCCGCCGCGCTGGCGGTCTGCACGGTCACGGCCGGCGCGTACG